>NZ_CP019631.1:300000-407152 GCF_001999245.1 Roseibium algicola
GCAGACCTTATGCCGACTTCGTTCCGAAGGTGGTCGCAATGCTTGCCGCAGAAGACATGCTGGAGCGTACGGTGTTTTCCTCCTTTCTGGTCGAAACACAGGACGAGCTGGCCAGGGCAACAGAGAGGCCAAGGCTATGGCTTGTCAGCCCGCCGGTTCTTCAGCAACTGGGAACACCAGGCACGCTCGAAGTGGCAAAGGCTCACGGGATCCCGGAAATCGGTGTTCATGTCGATTGCGCAGATGAAGAGTTGATGACAGCTGTCGAGAACGCCGGACTTCAGTTCGGCTGCTGGGCAGCGCATACCTGTGCGCAGATCGAAAAGGCCCTTCGGCTCGGTGTGAAGGTTTTCACCACCGACCGGCCCAGTCTCGCGATCGCGATCCGGAACCGCTGGCAGGGGGAGGGGCGGTCATGAGCGGGATAGAACTGACAGATATCCGCAAATCCTATCCTTGCGGACCGGAAGTTCTGCATGGTGTTTCGCTGGACATGCAAGCCGGGGAATTCGTCGTGATCGTCGGCCCTTCGGGCTGCGGAAAATCCACGCTGCTACGCCTCATCGCCGGCCTGGAGAAATGCGATCAGGGCGATATCCGCATCGGTGGCAAACGCGTCAATGACGTTGCGCCGCAGGATCGGGACATTGCAATGATCTTCCAGAATTACGCCCTCTATCCGCATATGAACGTGCGCCAGAACATCGCCTTTGGTCTGGAGTTGCGCGGCGTCGCCAAGTCAGAGCGTAACGCCCGAGCAGAGGAAGTGGCCAGAACGTTGAAACTTGATCCTTATCTCGACCGAAAGCCGGGCGCCCTGTCCGGCGGCCAGCGTCAGCGGGTCGCGATGGGTCGGGCCATGGCGCGCAACAGTTCCATCTTCCTGATGGACGAGCCGCTGTCCAATCTGGATAACGCCCTTCGGGTTGCCATGCGCTCGGAAATCAAGGAGCTCCACCGGCAACTGGGGGCGACTGTCGTTTACGTAACCCACGATCAGGGTGAAGCCCTTTCCCTGGCGGATCGGATCGCCGTCCTGAAAGACGGAGATCTTCTGCAGTTCGACACGCCCGGCACGATCTATGACCGGCCGGCGAACCGCTTCGTCGCCGGGTTCCTCGGAATGCTGCCGACAAATTTTCTGCCCATTGAAACCTTGCCCTTCTGGTCCGACAGAACAGGCCTCACTGTCGGCATGCGGCCGGAGCATATGAAGGTACACACCTCGTCACCGGACGTTCCCGCGATCCCCGCACGGATTGTCTTTTCGGAGATGACCGGAGCCAATCTGGTCCTGCATTGTGAAAGCGACGTCGGCAGGTTGATCGTGACCGCCCCGCGGCATGACATGACCTCCGGAGGCGAAACCGTCTGGATCGGCTATGACACCGATCAGGCCATCTACTTCGATGCAGCAAGTGAAAGCCGGGTGGAAATGGCTTGAGCGGTACGGCGTCTTTTGAAGCCGGCTGAACCGGCAATCAGAAGCCCTGGAACAGGGTGTCCAGCGCGCGGGTAATTTCCGCAAAGTTCTCGTCGAGGCTGCCGATCGGGTCTCCCAACTGGGAAACCGCCACGGCGGCGAGGAATTGGGTCGCCATGACGTATTCCTCGTCCTCCCAGCCGAATGTCGGGTTCAGGTAGGCCGCGGGCGCCGGTGCGCGAGACCTGGGCAAAAGCGGCACGACGACGCGTGTGTTGAGGCTTTCCAGAAGGTCCGCCTGCACATCCAGCACCAGAACGCTGTCCGGTTTCAGCCGGTAGAGCTGATTTCTGGCCATTAAAACAGGCGTCTCGCTTCAAGCGGCAGGCCGTGTTCCTCGACAAAGTCGTTGGAGCTGTTCAGGGCCGCCCTGTTTTCCAGTTTCCACCGTTCCGCGCGGGCTTGTGAAACCGCGCGCCGGATACCTTCTTCGGCTGCTTGGGAAATATTCACGCCCAGTTCCTTCGCCGAACCGACCAGCGTCATATCAATTGTCAAATTGGTCGCTTTGCGTGCGTGAACGCGTGCCATCTTGTTTCCAAACCATTCATACCCGGTATCCGGATAATAGCGGCATGCTTACGCATTTTCAATGCGCACTATAAATGCGCATTATCACACTGAGAGACCGATGGCCTCGAGAAAGACCTGTCCAGCACGAAGCGCCCGTATTGTCCGGGCAGACGAGTATCCTTTCACGAAGGGACACCGCGAAGGGGACAAGGCCAGTGAGCGGCAAGAGTTTCCCTTGGACAGGTCTTTCTCGATTGATCGGGAGTGTCAGTTCAAGTCCATCCCCGCAACGGGAACAGCCTGCGCAGGTCCGGAGCGCGTAACCACAGGCCACCCCACATGAACAGGCCCAGATAAAGACTGAACAGCACATGGCTGAACAGGGGGGACCCGGCCCGGATCTGGGTTGCCATGGCACCGCCGAGCAAGCCCATCATCAAGATTGCTCCTAACACGCTGGTGCGCGGAATGAGGTAAAGAACAAGGCAGGCCAGTTCGATCAAGCCAATCGGAAATGCGTACCCCGCAGGCCAGCCAAGCTCGGCCAGCGTGTCTTCGGCAACCGGCAGATGGAGCAGCTTCGGCGCAATGGAAGCGCCCAGCATGAACAGGGCG
Source organism: Roseibium algicola (assembly GCF_001999245.1). Taxonomy (NCBI): domain Bacteria; kingdom Pseudomonadati; phylum Pseudomonadota; class Alphaproteobacteria; order Hyphomicrobiales; family Stappiaceae; genus Roseibium; species Roseibium algicola. The sequence continues at coordinate 302,612 of NZ_CP019631.1, forward strand.
AACAGGCCCGTCAGAATGCGACCTGCCCAAAGCATGGTGGTGCCGTTACTCATTTCGCGCTCCATCAGATAGACTTGGCAAGTTCTTCAAGCTGCTCGGCAGCCTTGCCCCAGCCTTCGTGAAACCCCATCCGTTCGTGTTCCTCCCTGGCTTCCTTCGTCCAATGAAGAGCCTGAGCGTGGTAACGGGTCCTGCCACCACCCAGATCTTCAAAGGTTACCTCAGCCACCATGAAGGGGCGGCCGGTTGGTTTCCAGCCGGGATGGAATGCGTCGGTGGTGACCAGACGTTCGTTTGGAACGACTTCCAGAAAGACACCGGTATTTGGGAATTCCTCGCCGTTTGGACCATGCATGCGACAGGAAAACTCGCCGCCGGGCTGCAGATCGATACGGGCATCGGTGACATACCAGGGCTTGGGACAGAACCACTTTTCAAGCAGTTTCGGCTCCGTCCAGCAACGCCAGAGTTTTTCTCGTGGAGCATCCAGGTCAAGGATCAGTTCGAGTGCATGCTGTTGTTCTGACATCTGATTTCGTCCATTGCGCTGTTGTTGATAGCTCAAGGACGAATGAAGGAGGGCACGTGCGACAAATGAGTTCAGTTTTTTTCAAGGCCTGTCATCTGGTCGAGCTGTTGGCGAATATGAGCGGCTTCCGCGACCGTCCCGGCAAGTGAAATGGCCTGATCAAATGCGCAGCGTGCCTCGCTTGTCCGCCCCAATTGCTTGAGCAGCGCCCCACGCGCGCCATGATAATAGAAATATCCGCGAAGTTTGACTGCGAGCGGTTCGATCATCTGCAACGCAGCTGCGGCCCCTTCCGTTTTCGACACCGCAACGGCACGGTTGAGTGTGACAACGGGAGATGGCGAGCGACGCTCGAGTGCGGCGTAAAGCTGTTCGATCTCTTTCCAGTCGGTGTCTTCCGGTGTCGCGGCACGCGCATGCAGAGCAGCAATTGCAGCCTGTATCTGATAGGGCCCCGGTCCGCGGCGGAGCATCGCCTTGTCTATGAGGACAAGGGCTTCGGCTATCATGGGCCGGTTCCATCGTGATCTGTCCTGATCTTCCAGGAGGACCAACAGGCCGTTTGCGTCAACTCGCGTCTCTTGACGGGAATGCTGCAACAGCATGAGCGCAAGCAGTCCCATGAGTTCCGGGTCGGAGGGGAACATCCGCAGCAGCAGCCTGGCCAGCCGAATACCCTCGTGGCACAGCCCCGAGCGCTCGCCAGCCGGATCAGGGTCGCTGTAGCCTTCGCTAAAGACGAGATAAATCATCGCGGATACAGCCGCCAGACGGTTTTCCCGCTCTGCCTGATCCGGTGTCTCGAACGGCACGCCAGCGTCGGCTATCGTCGCCTTTGCACGGGTGATCCGCTGCCGCATCGCGTGTTCGCCGACCAGAAATGCCCGGGCGATGTCACCTACCGGAATGCCGGATACGATGCGCAATGCAAGCGCGATCTGTTGGGTAGCCGGCAGATCCGGATGACAGCAGATAAACAGAAGGCGCAGGATGTCATCACGGTAGTCTGCCGTATCGAGCCGTTCAACCAGGTCCGGTTCGGCATCCTCCACGTTCGACAGAACGTCTTCGGGGGGCAGACCGGAGGTCCTTGCCTCGCGTTTCAGCACGTCCAGCGCCAGATTGCGGCCGACGGTGATCAGCCATCCTTCCACGTTTCGCGGCGGTCCGTTGTCCGGCCAGTTTTTCAAGGCGCGCAGGCAGGCTTCCTGAAAGGCTTCTTCGGCCAGATCCAGATCACGAAAATACCGGAGCAATGCGGCCATCACCCGTGGCCGCGAGGCAGTCAATTTGCTGTCAATCCATGTGAGATCAGGCGGTTGCATTGTCGGTGTCAGTCGTGGTTCCCGGGTGGAAGCTCTTGACCGGCCTCAGTTCATAGGCTCCACCGGGGTTGGCTTCGGTAAGGTCTCTGGCAAAGTCCAGGGCCTGCTGCTGATCCTCAACCTCAACCAGATAAAAGCCGAGCAGCTGTTCCTTGGTCTCCGCATAGGGGCCATCGGTAACGAGATTTTCCTTCTTGTGGAGGGTAGAGGCCGTTTTGGTGGGCATGAGGCGGGCAGCCAGCTCATACTGATCAGCCCACTTCTCGTGGACGACCTGCAGCCGTTTCATGACAGCAGCGTCTTCCTCGTCACTCCACGCGGAGGTGACCTCTTCATCATTATAGCAAAGCAGCATGTACAACATGAAAAACGGTTCCATAGTTACAAGGACGGTTCTGACATTCGAATTGCGACATTACGGATAGTTTTTTGGCAAGAGCAGTAAGGCTGTTCGGCCTTTCAGATCTTGCGACCGCCTTCCGATCCTTCCAGAGCCTTCGTCAACTTCCCCAACAATGCCGAAAGCGTGCGCTGTTCCTCATCTGTAAGGCAGTCGATCAATCGGGCTTCGTGAGCCATGTCTTCCTTGAAAGCGGACCGGATGAGGTCCATCCCCTTCTTGGATAAGCGGACGGGCGAGCTCCGGCCGTCTGCAAGGTCCTTTGGCCTTTCGATCAATCCGGCCCTTTCCAGGCGTGCCAGAATGCCGGTTAGCCCTCCTGAGGTGAGCATCAGGGAATTGAACAGTTCCGTGGGGCGAAGCTGGTAAGGTGATCCGGAGCGCAGCAGCGTCGACAGCACGTCGAATTCCCGGCTATCGAGGCCGTGTCTAGAGAAAATGGCCTCGATGCCCGGCCGGGCCAAATGGGTGATCACCCGCGCGCGGCCAAGGATTGCCATGCCGCGTGTATCAACCTCCGGCAACTCCAGCTCCCATTGCCGGCGTCGGCGTTCAACGTGATCCGTATCGTTTTTGCTCATTCTCGATTTTATCTTGCGTGCGAGACAATTCAGTTTATCTTTCGCGCAAGATAAATCAACCCGGCGACTTCAGGTGCTTGGTCTCGGGCGTCGCATACATCACGAGAGGAGAGTGCGGTGGCTGAAAAAGATCAGGTCGCCAAGGTGAAGGGGCCTGCGTCGTACTTTCCGTCTATCGAAAAGAAATACGGCAAGCCTATCGGCGATTGGCAAGCTCTCGTGCGCGCCCAGGCCGGAAAGAAGCACATGGAAATTGTCGACTTTCTGAAAACAGAACACGGGCTTGGGCACGGACATGCAAATGCAATCGTCGCGGCCACGCTCGCTGAAGATAAAAGCTGATCGATTGCTTGAGCGGTGATGGGCCTGTTTTCAAGTGCGCGCCGCTAAAGATGAGATCGCCTCCGCCACCCAGGATGTCGCCAGCGGAGCGACAGGCAAAAGCCGGTCAGTCTTCACCGATTTGTTTGTTTGCTGGTTGTGCTTCTCAAGCATCTTAAGTGCCACGCGGAAGTAGGTAAGACTTTAGCGTTTAAGTGGCGGTTTGAAGATATATTGCCAGTTGAATTCTCCGGCTAAATATTTGCCTGGAGAAGCGTTTGGTCATAATCAAAACCTACATGAAAAAAACAATAAAACTGAGGTGAGTTCGACTGTAGTTGCATTAAATATTTTCATCCGTATCGGGTGTTGATTTTGGTGAAGGCTTTTGTATTCAGAATAAAAAGAAGAAGTTGCGGTGATGATATCTGTGCGATTAGATATAATGATTTATGTCACTGATTTTTTCCCCGGTGTAGACTAATTGCCCTAAAATGTTGGCTGGAATTTAAAAGCCATTGGTCCTTTTTAGCCGAGTCATGACCTGAAATTACTTTACGTAATCAATAGAGCTGGTCATGGTCCTTCGGGAGACGTTCAATGTCCAAGCATTTGCGTTACTTATTTTTTATAGGTCCCAGGGACAAATTGCCGAAACCCTTGGAAAATGCATTGGTTCGGGAGCTGCCGGGTCTCGTTGTGCAGGTTTCAACTGACTGGGATGTGCTGGTTGAAAAGGCCGAACAGGAAGGGATTTTGCCTTCTCTGATCCTGGTTGATGAAGCCTTTGGCGCCACGAATGCTGATTTGTTGCAAGTGTTCCAGGACACGTATCCCAATGCCGTGCTGTGTCTAACCTTTAACGGTGAGTACACGTCCAGGCTGCACATTCGAAAATGTCTGAAAACCGGTATCATCAATAACGTCATACCCATGAACCTCCGGCTGGATCTTTGGCTCTATGCGATCCAGATCATGCTGCATGGTGGCTCCTACATGCCGCCGGATCTTGTCGAACTTCTCGAGACCGACAGGAGCATGCAGCTGGAAAAGGCGCGCAAGGCGACTGCTGCCAGCGGCGTGTCCGGGGTGCACATCGTAAATTCGCTGACACCCCGAGAGCGGGAAGTGCTGGAGTTGATCGCACGAGGGCAGCAAAACAAGCATATTGCTGCAAATCTCTCGCTGTCGGAGCACACGATCAAACTTCACATTCACCACATCATTTCGAAGATGGGCGTATCAAACAGGACTGAAGCAGCCGCCGCATATCTTCAGATACATCGATCCGCCGGCGGTAACGGTTAGGCTGAAATTCGAAAACTCTGCCAAGGACCGGGAATGGTCCAATCTGCTGAATGTAAATTGGCAGAAACAAGTCTATGGATGCTGCCGAGTCCTGGTGTGAAGATTATTGAGAATTGTATCTATACGTATGGTTATTTCATATGGATACAACTTGCCTCATGCTGCGGTTGTCCGGCGGCATTGAGAGCGCGATCGTGGTGTCCGTCACGCCTCTTTGTTTCATGTTCCTATTTCAGGGCGCTCCTGACAGGCTCTGTCGCTTCGAACCCGGTCAGGCCGGGGCGGCCAGTCTTGCTAGCCGCTCATCGCGGAAGGAAACAAGACGCCTTGCGTTTTCATCCCACAGGACCAGCTTCACGCAGCCAAGGCTTTGACGCAAAGTGAGCCGGCTGACATTGCGCAGTTCCGGATGTTCCTTGAGGACTTCAGATAGCCGGTAGAAGGGAATTTTGGGAGACAGGTGGTGCACGTGGTGGATGCCGATATTCCCGGAGAACCAGCGCAACAGGGGCGGCAGGTCGTAGTGTGAACTGCCTTCAAGCGCGGCATGCTGGAAATCCCAGTCACTTTCTTCAGACCAATGGGTCTCTTCGAACTGGTGCTGGATATAGAAGAGCCAAACGCCGGCGCTGGCTGCCATCAGAGTGATCGGGACCTGCACAAGGAAAAACGTGCTTGCGCCGACCAGCCAGATCATGAGCGCAAACGGTGCCGCGATCCCGAGATTTGTGGCAATTGTCGACACCCAGGGCTGCATTCCGGCGCGCATCAGGCCATAGGGAAGCCGGTATTGGGCGACGAACAGCCATGCCGGTCCCAGGCCGAACATGACGACCGGATGCCGATAGAGCCAGTAGCGCAGGCGGCCCCAGCGGGACAGGGCTCTGTATTCGCGCACGGTCAGTGTATCGATGTCACCGACGCCGCGGCGGTCGAGGTTCCCGGCAGAGGCATGGTGGATGGCGTGAGTTCGGCGCCAGTAATCGTAAGGGGTAAAGGTAAGTACCCCGATGACCCGGCCGATCCAGTCGTTCATGCTGCGCCGGGCGTACAAGTTCCCATGGCCGCAATCATGCTGCAGTATGAAAAGCCGGACCAGAAACCCTGCCGCCGGGACTGTCAGGATCAATCCGAACCAGTAGCCGTGTACGACGAGCGTCGCGGTAATTCCCCACAGTGCAATGAAGGGGAGGACCGTGATCGCAATCTCGAAACTGCTGCGGCGCGCACTGATGTTCCGGAATTTGGCAAGAGCTGCGATCCAGGACCGGTTCTGGCGATCAGCAGTCGAATTTTCAGAGCCGTGGCGGAGCTCGGCCGCGGTATTATTAGAGGTTACGGTCATTCATGCGGCCTTCCACGCAGTATTCCGGAGTTTGATCGTTTCTCCAGGAATGACGTCCGTGGATATCGAGCAGCTATTAAACCGACGTTGCCGGTCAAGTTGGTCTGCAGGTTTTCTGCCGCATCTACAATCATATTTTTGCATTTACGGAAAACTATTCAGAAAAATCGACGGAAGATCCGCCGATTATCAAATTCATTTCAGAAATTCGGCGTCTCGCGCCAGTGTGAAACGGAAGTCAGCCCAACCGGAGGCAGTCAGCGGTTTCGGGAGCTGTGTCTGACACTGGGGACCTTCGGGCCGTCAGTCCGAAGGTGTTTTTCCGATGATGTGGGAAGGTCAGGTCCTGGCCAGTTGGGAAATTTTCATGTTCGAGGCATCTCCACGCGAGAATTGCGTGAACATTGACATGACGGACGCGCGGATTGCGTCTACCTGCGCAGGTGAATAACGCCTGGCCTGGTAACTCATCAGCACGCGGATGGCGCGGTTGCCGTCGATGACCTCTTCCATCACTTCAAATTGCAGTCCGAGATGGGATTCATGCTTGTCCGGGTCGACCTGGCGAAACGCGATGGTACCGCCATCCGGCGTTGGCAGGTTGCCGTTCAACTTGTTTTGCGCATGGATCTGAATGAACACATCGAACAGGTGGTCCATTCCAGGCGTCATGCCAAGGGCATCTTCCACAAGGTCGATCGGAATGTCGGTAAAGGGCATCGATCCGTTGATCATGTCCTTGATGTTACCGATCAGGGTGCCGACAGTCGGATCGTTTCCGAAGCGAACCCGGTGGGCAACGACAGTGGTGAAGTAGCCGATCGTGTCGAAATAGTCGGGGTCCGTACGGCCCGCGGCAGAGGTGCCGATCACCAGATCGGACAATTCCCCAAGGGCCTGAAGTGCGGCGGAAATCGCGCCATAGACGACATTGAAAAGGGAAGCGCTGTTTTCCTTGGCAATGGCATAAAGCCCCTCGGAAACGTCGCTCTCCAGCCGCATTTCAACCCAGCCGCCTGCGACCGAACAATCGTCAGTGGCGGGTTCATCGAGGAGTTTGGGTTCGTTGGTGAAGAGAACCAGTTCCCTGGGTGCATCACCGAGCATGTCCGTCCAGAAGGCAAGGTGCCGGGCATTGACGCCCAACTGCACCTGCTTGCGGGCAAACTCGTGAAAAGGTGCTGGTTCGTCCGGCCACTCGGGCGCAACGCCAAGGCTGCGTGCGCGGTAGGCCTCAACCAGTTCGTCCATCATCAGGTTGACGGACCATTCATCGAGCGCGAGGTGGTGGAACAGGAACGAGAGCACTTGCCGACCTGTTTCCGGATCGGTGAGAAACCGCAACCTGACCGGCAATTCCTTTGCAAGGTCGAAGCAATAAATGGCTTCGGCATTGCGGTCCGCACTGGTGCTTTCCGTGCTGGTCCAGAACCATTTGTAGGTCGCCAGTTCCTCGACGGGAACAACCTTCTGCAAGACATCACCTTCCTCCGTTTCGAAGTAGAGAGTCCTGAGGGCGGCATGCCGTTTCATCAGGTCACCAAAGGCGGCTTCGAAAACGGTTTCGTCCACGGGGTCGAGAAAATCCAGGGCAAACGGCAAGTTGAAGATCTCGCGGTATCCAAGAGCCGAATAGATCTTCCAGAGCGACATCTGCGCAAGAGCGAGAGGTGTGGCAGCGTCGCTGGCCTTGCCGTTTCTGATCTCGACATTGTGGTTCCCGGCGCTTTCGCCGGCCCCATCGACCAGTGTCGCGTGCCGGGCAAGACCTGCTGCTGTCGGGTTGCCGAAAAGATCGTTGAAACGAACCTCTATGCCATGATCATGAAGCAGGCGGCCGATGATCCGGGTGGCAACCAGCGAATGTCCGCCGAAATCGAAAAAGTCGTCGTCTGGTGCGAGATCTGCAACCGCGAGCGCATCCCGAAACTCCTGCAGGATGGCCGCCTGAATGGCGGTCACGTCGAGGGAAGTTCCTTGCCGTGTGTGGAAAGGAGCGTCAGAAACACAGGCACTTTCGCTCTGGAGAGGCTGCTTGCCCGTCGCGATTGAAAGACCTTCCGGGTTCCGGAGGTATTCGGAAAACAGATCCAGCACCAAACTGCCGGCATGTCGCCTGATCGTCTGTCCCGTGACCAGTTCAAGAATTGCCCTGCCTTCTGTGTCAAAGCCCACTGCCAGCCCGAAATCGGGGCGCGCTTCATATGTCGGCAGGGGTATCCGGTCGAAGGCGAGTGTGTCTGTCGGGACGATGGTTTTCGGATCGGCAAGCCGTTGGATCCAGACCTTTGGAAGGTCTGCCGCCAGTGCGTTGATGTCGTGTTTTTCCGATCTGGAAATCGCATTCAGATGAGACAGAACCTGCCGTTCACCCTCTTCAGGAGCCATGTCCCGTCCAACCGAAACAGCAAAGCTGTCCGAACGGGCAAATGCGCCGCAAGGGTCAGTCAGGCTGTCTGTCTGCCGTGCCGGGAAAATGGCTTCGATCCGTTCGTGACCGCCGAGCTTGCACAGGAACTGCGCGAAACGAACCCCAACCTGTGCCAGCAATGTGGTGTGGTCCGAAGAAGAGTAACCGTGGTCATGATGGAGGACAGGTTCGAGCAAGGTTCCGAACCTCAGCGCGAGCCGGTCGCCCGTTGGCAGAAGACCAGGTGTTCCGTTGAAATCGAAAACGGCCGTATCGGTCAATCCTTCGCCCCGTCGCAACCAGGTGACCGGCGCAAGGCCGGGAAAATCAGGCTCAAGTTGCTTCACTTGACGCAGCGCCGGTGCAGCAATGACCTTGTCGTCATAGGCTGACACAAGACTTCTCAGGACATCTTCCGGTGAACAGACCTCCTCGAGAATTCGGTGCATGAGCAGGCCCAGGATCACCGCTTGACCGCAGAGGATCAGCAGCACCTTGAAAGGGGGTTCGGCTTCGCTGTCCCAATGTGCTTTCTGGGCGGCCAGGACAAGTGAAACGGCTTCCTGCTGGTTGTCAGCTTTGATGATTTCAAGTGTTCCGTCCGGCCCGTGCGAGAGGGACTTCACGAGTTCTCCCTCGTCACTGAAGCGATAGCGCATCGCCAGCTCGGGAAGGGCTTCGACCATCGCGTCCACGGCGCGGGCGAGGCGCGCGATATCGGGTGTGCCACCGAGCCGGTAGACCTGGGCATGTCGCAACACCTTGTCCGGATCTTGCTGTTGCGCCAGCCAGATCCGTTCCTGATGCTGCGTGACGGTGCGCGGCTCCCGGCCTTTTTTCGGCAAACGGCCAGCCGGGACGGCAGGCTGGGTTGACCCGTCCAGGGATTTGAGTTCCGCGTCGAAACGCTCGAACTCGGTTGCTGTCAACAGGCGGTCGAAACCTCCGGTCATGTCAGTCTCCCGATACTCATGTGTCGTGCTGATTGCTTGCCTTGGGAGCTCGTCCGCAGCCATTCGGGCCGACGACGCGGGGGCTCACTGAGTAAGCGGATATGAGTTGCATTTGTTAGCAGGCACAGCCAGCGGGAGCAATTAAACTTGTATCAAATACTCATGTTTTTTAAGTTCGGGTATCCAGGTGGGCCGGATATGATTTCTGGACGGGAGAAGGCAAGACACCCGGGCAAGCACTCAGTGTGCTGTCCGGGCATGTTCGATGCAGAAAACCGATAGACGGAGCAGCTCCGGTTTTACTGCGTCGTCTCGTTCCAGCCTGCGATCGCGTCCAGCATGTGTTCCGCGCTTGCAACGCTCGGGGTAATCACCTTGGCGGGATCGACGAACAGGATCCGGTTTTCTTTGGCCGGTTTCATGAATTGATCCCAACCGGGAACAATCTTGCTCAGCGAAGCACGGGTGCCGGCCTCATCGCGGCCGCCGGCCATGTAGCTGTTGAGCAGGACAAGAACATCAGGGTCGAGCTTGCCGAATTCCTCCGCACTCAACGGCATGAGCATCATGGAACCGCCTGCCGGAGAGGCGCCACTCGGCGCACCGACATCCAGACGGCTGTATCCGAGGTCTTCCAGTGCCTGAACCATGCCGGAGGAATCGCCCACAACATTGAGCTGGTCGGTCAGAAAGACGGGAAGGTAGGTCCTGCCGGCAGGATCGAAGGGCAGTTTGGTTCGCAGATCTTCCACGCGCTTTTCATAAGCCGCCTTGCGGGCGGCAAAGACATCTTCCCGGCCGACGAGAGCTGCCAGGTCTTCCTCGACATCAAAACCGTAGACCTTCGAGCTGCCAATATTCTGCAGATAGACCGGCGCGACAGTGGCCAGTTGATCGGCTTTGCCGGCATCCAGTTCGCTCGCGACGATCAGATCAGGTTCCAACGCTCTCAGTTTTTCAAGATCGAGCTGTCCGACGGGGCCGAAACCCTTTGGTTTCGTTTTGCCTTCGCCGAGAACGGTGTCGATGAAGTCTACCGCGATAACGAAACTGCCGTCATCCGCCCGGCCGAAGCTGCCGGTAAGATCGAGCCCGAGATCCATCAGAGGAATGCCGAGCAACGGCTCGTGCATGACGACGATATGTTCGGGCTGCTCCGGTATCGTGACCTTCCGGCCCGTGTCGTCGGTGAGGGTGCGCTCGGCTGCAAGGACCGGACTTGTCGCCAGTAGGGCTGCGATTGCGCAGGAGACGAGAAAACGCATGAAGATCCTTTCAGTGTGACTGGAGTTTGCGCAGCGCCTGCAGACGCAGCGCGATGATGAAGAGCGGCACGCCGACCATGGTCAGGCCGAGGCCGAGAGGCATTGGCAGGGAGCCACCAAGCCCGCGTGTCATTGCATCGGCGATCAGGACGAGGATCCCGCCCATCAAGGCGGACAGGAAAAGCCGCGCCCGGGCGACGGCCGGTGAAAGAAAGCCGGCGATGTGAGGTGCCAGCACGCCGAGAAAGACCAGAGGGCCAACCGCCGTCACGGCAGCGGAGCTCAGCACAACGGCAGTGAGCAGGATCAACGGGCGGGAACGGCCAACAGGTTCGCCCAATGCCATCGCCATTTCGCTGCCCAGGTCATAGGTCGCCATGGCAGGGCCGAGAACGAAGATTGCCGCGAGGCTGAGAACGAACAACGGCGCAAAGGCGGCGATGACTGTCCAGTTGGCCTGGAACAGCGAGCCGGCCAGCCACTCGGAAAGGGCGATGGAGGTCTCGGTCGGCAGATACAGGATGAGAAGCGATCCGAATGAGGACAGGACCGTCTCGATTGCTATCCCCATCAGGACGATGGAAAGACCGCTGGATCGCTCGCTGCCGACAAGCCATAAAAGCAGACCGGCAACCGTCAGCCCACCGGCGAGCGCAGCAAGAACCACAAGGCTCTTGGGTGCCGCCGGCAGGAAGACCAGCAGCAACATGATCATCGTCATCGACCCTTGGCTGAAGCCGAAAAGTCCCGGGTCAGCCAGCGGGTTCCTGGCAACCGACTGAAGCATTGCCCCGGCAAGTGCGACCGCCCAGCCGACCATGAACCCGAGCAGGATCCGAGGCAGGCGGACCGTCCAGAGGGCATAGTTCTCCGCACCCGGCAAACTTTCACCGGCAAGCGTTCGGAAAAGATCGGTTAGCCCGGTGTCCGTCAGCCCGAGGCCAGTGGCAAGAGCCGCAAGTGCAAGCGCAGCAGCCACAAGACAGGCTCCGGCAAGCAGATTGCCGGTCCTCATCTGAAGTCCGCCGGGCAGACGCAGAACCCGTTTGCCGTCGATTGCTCTACCGCCTCTGATCATGAGGCCTCCCGGCTACCGGGGGAGAGATAGAAGCGTTTGACGATCACGATGAATACGATGCCGCCGATCAGATCCGTAACCAGGCCGGTGTTCACGACGTAGGGGTAAAAGGCTTCCCGAGCGATGAGATCCGCTGCCAGACCGACAATCGCGCCCACGATCAGGGAGGCCGGCAGGGCGTGAACAAGATTGTTGCCCATGAAGGGGCGCACGATATGCGGCACGACCAGCCCGACGAAGCCGATCGGACCGCACACCGCAACCGCGGAGCCGGACCCGAGCACGGCTGCTCCGATGGCAAGACGTGAGACAAGAGGAACGTTGACACCGGTTGAGGCGGCCTTGTCGGCGCCCAGCAGGATCAGAGTCAGCGGCCGGGCAAACAGCAGCAGGATTACGACGGAAAAGGCCCCGATCCACCAGAACATGGCAAGGCGATCGATATAGACGTGGTTGATGTTGCCCGTTACCCAGCTCAGGAAATCGGCGCGGCGGGCCGGGTCGGACAACAGCAAGGCGTTGGTCATGCCGGTGAACAGCATGGAAACCAGGGCGCCGGACAGGATAAGGGACAATCCGCGCGGGTCGTTCCGGCGCCCTGCGAGCCGGGCAACCGCAAGGCTGGAGAGAAAACCGGCAAGTGCTCCGGCCAGTGCCGCAACGCCCTGCAGCTCGGTGCTGGCGCCGAACAGGAGCGCACTGGCAACCAGAAACAGAGCCGCACCAGAATTGACGCCCAGTGTGGCCGGGGAGGCCAGGGGATTGCGCACCAGGCTTTGCAGGACGAAGCCGCTGGCCGCGGCGATGCCGCCGGCATAAATGGCAATCAGGGTGCGCGGCAACCGCTGGAACAGAAAGACCGCGTCTTCGTAACTTTGAGCTTCGAAACGCTGGAGCGCGGCAATCAGGTTCGGCAGATCGGCCGCGTGGAAACCGAAGAACAAATGCACCACCAGCACGATGGCAAGCATTGCAAGGATGAGCAGAAGGTGGAGACTACGCCGGTCCATCAGGCTACCGATGTGTGCCCAATGCGCTCCGGAAAGCAGACGAGGCGCCCATTGCGTGGAAAGATCTGGGTCCTGAGGCCGAAGACCTGTTCGATGTTGTCACTGGTGACCGTGTCCGCAACCGGTCCTGCCGTAATGCACCGGCCTGACTGCATCAGCACGACCTCGTCGGCGAAGGCGGTGGTCAGGTTCAGGTCGTGCAGAACGGCAATCACCGTCTTGCCGTGGGTTTCGATCAGCTCCCTGACAAGTTCGAGAACGGCGAACTGGTATTTCATGTCCAGATGATTGACTGGCTCGTCCATCAGGATGACATCGGTATCCTGTGCCAGAACCATTGCGATCCAGGCGCGCTGACGCTGACCACCGGACAATTTGTTGACGGGAAAACCGGCCCGGTCGCTCAGGCCGACCGTCTCCAGAACCTGTTTGAAGAGATCACGATCCTGCGCCGACGGACCACCCGTCAGTGAATACCGCGAATAGCCGGCAAGCTCGATCAGCTCGCCAAGTGTCATGTAATCCGGGCAGAAGCAATCCTGAGGCAGATAGGCAATCCGGCGGGCAAGAGCTTTCCGGCCTATGCCATGGAGAGGTGCGCCTTCCAGCAGAATGTCGCCGGCGCTGATCGGCAGGAAGCTCATGATGGCTTTCAACAGGCTGGACTTGCCGCACCCGTTCGGCCCGACGATCGCCGTAAGCCGGCTTTTGCTGAACCGGACGGAGACATCACTGAGCACATTCAAGGGTCCGTAAGCCGCGCTTACGTGTCTCGTCTCCAGCAATTTCGACCTCTTGACCTTCTGCAATGCAGAAGTCTTTATACTATCCGAAACGAGCCAGCAAACCCAAAGCCAGCCCTCGAACTCGTTTCCAATCCAATCAAGAGCGGATTTGATGACCCCCTCAAAGAAATTGCATATCGGCATGTCGCTCGCCCCGACATGGCTCAGCGGCGACGCGTGGCGTCGTGCGGACAGTGGCGTGGAAGGCCTTTACGGCAGTGATTTTTATCTCGACGTCGCACTGCGCGCGGAGCAGGTCAAACTGGACTTTGCGTTTCTGCCGGACTCGCTGTTTCTGAACACCGGGCTGCTGGCATCCGGCACCGGGTTTGCCAGCCTTGACCCGACATTGCTGCTGGCCGCGATCGCGCGCGAGACGTCGAGGATCGGGCTCTTGTCGACAGCGTCGACGACCTTCTTTCCACCCTATATCGTCGCCCGGCAGATCCAGTCGCTGAACTGGCTCAGCAACGGGCGGGCCGGCTGGAACATCGTCACTGCGCTGGACGGCAACGCGAATTTCGGTCTGTCCGAAATGCCGAGCCCGGAGGAACGCTATGCACGGGCCGCCGAATTTACCGAAGTCGTCCGGCAGCTCTGGGAGAGCTTTCCTTATGAAGCTCTCAAGCTCGACAGGGAAAGCGGGCTGTTCGCCGATGCGGAACTCGTCAAACCGGTCGACCACGAAGGTTCGTTCTTCAACGTGAAGGGTCCGCTCAACTTGCCGCGCTTCGGCAAGACACGGATACCGCTTGTGCAGGCAGGGGCATCGGGCGCAGGCCGTGACTTTGCCTCTTCGGTGGCGGACGCGATCTTCGCCTCGACACCGGACAAGGCTGCAGCCGTGGACTTGCGGGCCGATTTGCGCAAACGGGCCGAACAGCGCGGACGAAAGGGCGACGATATCCGGGTTTTGCCAGGGTTGAGCCTTTACCTTGCGCCGACCAGGGCGGAGGCCGAGGAGCTCTTTGCCGAAACCAACGCACGCGTGAGCCGGGACAGGTGCCTGGCAACAGTTTTGGAAATGACCGGGCTCGATCTTTGCGACTGGCCGGCAAAACGACAGGTGAAAGCCACGGATCTGCCCCCGCCACCGGAAACGGTGCGCAGCCGCACCCATTCGCAACTTCTGCGGCGGATGATCGAGCGGGACGAACCGGCCGTCGAAGACCTGTTGTGCCGGCCGGAGGTTATCGGCTCGGCCCATTGGCTCGTCGTCGGCACACCTTCCGATGCGGTCGCACAAATCAAGGATTGGGCAGCGGCAGGTGCGATCGACGGTTTCGTCGCCTTTCCGGGTGGATCTCTGGACGCGGTGCGCCTGCTCCTGGAACAGGTGGTTCCTGCATTGGGTGATCTGGGCCTTTTCCGGAAAGACTATTCAGGCTCGACCTTCTTCGAGCATCTGACCCAGGAATAGGCATCGAGACAAACGCAGAAGCGCGTCACAGCAGGCGGACTAGGCAGTTGCAGAGGCCGAGGTTGCGCCATTTTCGAAAACTGGTGTCGGGGCTTGGCGAAAGAAAATTCCAACCCCTGACATCGCGAAACAGCAGCCCGAATAGAGTGCTTTGATCTTTGTCTGACCGGCGCTTATGCGATAAATTTTCCGTAATTAATTGAAATTAATAAGAAAAATCTTTTAGGTGGCTGGTCAAAAATTCGGCAGAAACCGTGTGCCGATTTTGTTGACAGAAATAAAACCTCTCGATAACGTTTCAATCTCCAAGTGATTGGAGCGTGGCAACGGGGCCACTTTAAAATTCGCAGGCGAAAAGGCCTCTCTATGTCTTCGGAAACGAAGCTGTAGGGAGGCCTTTTCTTTTGCGCTCAGCGATGTGCCGCGAGAGAGACCCCGAACAACTGCCGGGGCGCGGCAGAACAATAAAAATGAGGGGTAAAAATGAGCAAGTTACACGGCGAGGCGGAAGCCTTGGACGAAGTGGATCATGTTCTCGGAGAAGAATATGAACACACGCCGGTCCCGATGTCGGCCCGCAGGAGCACCTTTTCGGTCACGACCGTCTGGATCGGTTTTCCAATGATCATCACCGGCGCCATGACCGGGTCCCTCCTGGTTCTGGGCATGGGTTTCACAAATGCGGTCTGGGCCATGCTCCTGGGCAACCTGATCATGTTTGCCTATGTCGGCCTGCTGGGAGTTCTGGGCACGCGCAGGGGCATGAATTTCGCACTTCTCGCCAGCGTGGTCTTCGGACGGAAGGGATACATGCTTGCCTCCGGCCTGCTGTCGACCTTGCTGCTCGGCTGGTACGCTGTGCAAACCGGCATCACGGGATCCTTGATCAGCTCGGCCTACGAGCTGAACTATGTCGCGATGACCGTGATCGCCGGCCTGCTTTACATCGGCATCACCTTCGTCGGGGTACACGGTCTTCACCTGATCGGGCTGGTGTCGGTGCCCTTGTTCGTGCTGCTTGGCGGCTGGGTGGTTGCCGACAGCCTGTCGACGACAAGCTGGGCGGAAATCGCGGCTTATCCCGGCAACAACGGCGCGGCGACCATGTCCATGGGTGTCGGACTGACAGTGGTCATCGCCCTGTTCATCGATGCCGGGACAGTGACGGCGGACTTCAACCGTTGGGCAAAGGATACCAAGGCATCCGTCATCGCAACGTTCAGCGCCTTTCCGTTCGCCAACATGTGCGCCATGCTGGTCGGAGGGATCATGACGGCAGCCCTTGCGGTTCCCGATGCCAATCCCTTCGGCACGGACAACATGTTCGGCTACATGAACGGCAAGCAGCTGACTTTTCTCAGTGTCCTTGCCTTCCTCTTTCTCTACTGCAATCTCGGCTCTGTCTGCGCTCATTGCCTTTACAATGCCGCGACCGGCTGGTCGCGTATTCTCAACAGCCGCATGCGGTTGATGGCGGTTGTCCTGGGTGTCATCGGTATCGTCATTGCCGCCGGCAACGTCTGGGCGTTCTTCATCCAGTGGCTTTCCCTGCTCGGCATCCTGGTTCCGCCGATCGGCGCGATCATTCTGGTTGACCAGTATCTGCAGCGCCGCAACGCCACGATCGACCGTGACTGGCGCCCAACCGCATTCGCTGCCTGGGCGGCCGGTTCCATCGTTGCGGTGATCGTCGAGTTCTATGCACCGCAGTTTTCGACGGCAATTTCCGCAGGGCTTGCCGGTGGGGTTGCCTACCTCCTGTTCAACCGGATGCCAGAGGCCGCAAGGGCCGGTGCCTGACCCATTTCCGGCGGCTTAGGCCGCCGGACAATACCAAAAACCAGAGGATAGCCTTCCATGGCGGACTACGAAATTTACGAACTGGGTGACTTCACCTTTCAGAGCGGCGCAACGCTTCGCGAGTGCAAGCTCGCCTACAAGACCTTCGGCAAGCTCAACGCGGCGAAGGACAACGTCATCGTTTACCCGACCTGGTATTCCGGCCAGCACGTCGACAACGAATGGTTGGTTGGCAAGGGCATGGCGCTGGATCCCGATAAGTATTTCATCGTGATTCCGAACATGTTCGGCAACGGCTTGTCATCTTCGCCGTCCAACACGCCCGAGCCCTACAACGCGGCGCGGTTTCCGAAAGTGACCGCCTATGACAACGTCCGCGCACAGCACCAGCTCATGACACAGAAGTTCGGTGTCGAGCGCATCAAGATGGTCACGGGCTGGTCCATGGGGGCCCTGCAGACCTTCCACTGGGGCGCGATGTATCCCGACATGGTCGAGAGGATCGTGCCGTTTTGCGGGTCCGCCAAATGCTCCCGGCACAACTTCGTGTTCCTGGAGGGGGTGAAAGCGGCCCTGACAGCCGATGCCGCCTTTCTGGAAGGCTGGTACGAGAAAAAGCCGGAACGAGGGCTTCGGGCGATGGCGCGTGTCTATGCCGGTTGGGGTTTCTCGCAATCCTTCTACCGGGAAGAGCTGGACCTGAAGACGCTTGGATATTCCTCGCTGGAGGATTTCCTGGTTGCGTTCTGGGAAGGATTTTTCCTTCCCAAGGACGCCAACAACCTGCTGGCCATGCTCTGGACCTGGCAGAATGGCGATATCAGCGCCAACGACATCTACCATGGCGATTACAAGAAGGCGCTGGGGGCAATACAATCGAAGGCATATGTGATGCCCGGCCGAACGGATCTATACTTCCCGCCGGAAGACAGCGAAATCGAAGTCGCGAACATGCCGAATGCGACGTTGATTCCGATTGAATCCATATGGGGACATTTTGCAGGTGGGCCGGGCACCAGCCCGGTTGATGTGGCGTTTCTGGACGGGAAGCTGAAGGAAATACTTGCGGGTAGTGCCTGACAGGCAAGGCCAGCCCGGCCGGCCGCTTTGGCGGCCGGCGCAGGACTGAAAGGGGAGAGTTTGGGTTGACCAGTTCATGCAAAACTTCCGAACCGTGGCGCGTCGGTGTGCTGTTCTCGCAGTCCGGCTACATGTCGGTGATCGAGGAAACCCAGTTGCGCGGGACGTTGACGGCGATCGATGAAATCAATGATAGCGGCGGGATCAACGGACGGCCCATTGAGCCGATTATCTATGACCCGGGTTCGGACTCACGCAACTACGGGCTTCTTGCAAAGAAGCTTATGGTCGAGGACGGCTGCAGCACGATATTCGGCTGTTACACCTCGTCCAGCCGCAAGGCCGTTCTGCCCGTGGTTGAGCGACTGAACGGCCTGTTGTGGTATCCGACGCTTTACGAAGGCTTCGAGTTTTCCTCCAACGTGATCTACACGGGAGCAACACCCAACCAGAACAGTGTCCAGCTGTGCCGGATCCTGATGGAGCTCTACGGAACGCGGTTTTATTTCGTGGGGTCGGACTACATCTATCCGCGCGAATCCAATCGCATCATGCGGGAGCTGATCCGCAACAACGGCGGCAGTGTCGTCGGCGAGAGTTATGTCCGGCTGGGAGCGGACAGAAGTTCCTTCGTACCGATCATGCGCGAAATCCGGCAGGTGCAGCCGGACGTGATCTTCTCCACCGTGGTCGGCAACACGACCACATATCTCTATCAGGCCTATGCCGATCTCGGCATCGACCCGAGAGTGATGCCGATCGCCAGCCTGACAACCACTGAGGCCGAGATCCGGGCGATGGGATATGATGTCGGCGACGGCCATCTGACCGCCGCTTCCTATTTCCAGGGTGTCGGCAACGACCGTAATGCGACCTTCATCGACCGTTACAAGAAGCGCTACGGCGAGGACGAGCCGACCAACATGTGTCTGGAGGCGTCCTATTTCCAGGTGAATGTCTTCGCCAAGACCCTTGCCGAGACCAACTCCATGGACACCTCGATGATCCGCCAGTCGGTCATGGGATCGGAATTCGATGCCCCGCAGGGCGAAGTTTCCATCAACCCCGTGTGGGGCCATGCCGACCTGTGGACCCGCATCGGCCGCGCGAACCGCAGCGGCCAGTTCGATATCGTTTTTGAATCGCCCTCCAGCGTGAAGGCGGATCCTTACTTGATTGGGTACGGCCGATGCCTCGAATACAGCTGACACAAACCTCCCGAAGAACCTGGACAAACAAGCAGACAACCGGGGAGACACTGGAAATGGACACAACCGCGGCGGCCAAGACGACCAAGCGTCCGCTTTCGCAACGAACGTCGGCAGCGGCTGCCATGCGCAAGAACGCCACCGCGACAACTCCGCATCAGAACCTCAGGATCGCGGTTATCGTCGAACCCGATGAGGATGGCGAACGCCTGATCCGGGAGTTGCAGCGCCTGCGTTGCGAGGTGCGCCATATCTGGCCGATCCCGCCGCAGTTGCCTGTCGATTGCGATCTTGTGTTCTGCACGCTGGTCGAGGACATGCCCAAACGTATCCCCTGGTTGCCGGGAGAGCCGGAAGCCGGTCTGGTGTTGGTGGATCGCGGTGTCAGCAATCTGGATCTCAAGCTGATCCATAATTGCGCTGCCCATGGCGTGCTGCACTATCCGGTCGTCCAGCGCGCGGTCCAGACTTGCGTCGCTCTGGCGCGCGAGCACTTTCTTTACGAGCGTCGACTAAGAAACCGGATCGATAAACTTGACGAAAATCTCAGAACAATGCGCCTTGTTGAGCGTGCAAAGTCTCTGTTGGTTCGCGTCAAGAATGTAAGCGAAGAGGAAGCTTACAACTATTTGCGTCGACAGGCGATGGAACGGCGCGTAACTATCGGCGCAGTTGCAAATGCGATAATTGACTCGCACGAACTTCTTAGCTAATCTTTCAGAGTTATTCGTGGCAACAGCGCCACGTACATCCGGGTAAAAGAGCCCCACGGTTTTCGTCTTGGCGGAACGTGGGGTTTTTTGTTGTCTGAAATTCAGACATTTCCCTCAGCGGCACCATAGCCGCGTTCACAAAAATCAGAGGCGACGATGCCCCGAACGAGCTGCCGCAGGGCAGGGCGGACGGGGCTTTTTTTGTTTATGGAGCAGCAACGTGAAAACCAACAGGCGCAATTTTCTTCTCGGGTCGGCCGCTTTCGGGGCAGCCGGTCTCGGCACCTTCCCGCATATCTGGAGCAAGAACAGCGGACTGGCGCGCGCCGCCGGCGGCCAGATCAAGGTGGGGGTTCTGTTCTCCCTGACCGGGACGACTGCGATTATCGAAGAGTCGCTCAACAAGGCGACGATCATGGCGATCGAGGAAATCAACGCCGCCGGCGGTGTCAACGGCATGGAGATCGTTCCGGTGGTTGAGGACCCGGCTTCTGATCCGGCGACTTTCGCGGAAAAGGCGCGCAAGCTTGTCCTCCAGGACAAATGCGTTTCGGTCTTCGGCTCCTATACCTCGGCCAGCCGGAAGGCCGTGCTGCCCGTGTTCGAAAAGCGGGACAATCTCTATTGGTATCCGACCCTCTACGAGGGCCGCGAGTGCTCGAAGAATGTCATTTACACAGGTGCTGTTCCCAATCAGCAGCAGGACGAGTTCGTGCCCTGGCTGGTGAAGAATTTCGGCAAACGCTGGTACCTGATCGGGTCGAATTACATCTATCCGAAGGAAGAGAACAACTACTGCAAGAAGTTGCTGGCCGAACTTGGAGCCGAAGTCGTTCACGAGGAATATGTGCCGCTCGGCCATTCGGAATTCTCGTCCGTCATCAACAAGCTGAAGGCGGAAAAGCCGGACGTGATCTTCTCGACGGTGGTCGGCGATTCCGTTGTCGCCCTGCACCGACAGTATCATGCGGCCGGTCTCGACCCGGAAAAGATGCCAATGGCGAGCCTGACCACCTCGGAAAACGAAGTGGCGGCGATGGGCGGTGCCGCTGCCGCGGGGCATTTCACCTCCGCACCATATTTCATGGTCTGGGATTCACCGGAAAACCAGAAATTCGTAGAGGCCTACAAGTCCCGCTGGGGCGGCGACAAGGTCACGCATTTCGTCTCCGAGCCGTCCTATTTCCAGGTGCATCTGTTCAAGCAGGCCGTCGAGAAACTGTCGCCGGACGATATCGATCCGACCACCATCCGCGAGGCCGTCAAGGGCGAGCAGTTCAACGCGCCGCAGGGACTGGTCAAGATCGAGGGCGAGAACCTTCATACTTGGCTGAGACCGAAGATCGGCCAGTGCAAGTCGGATGGCCAGTTCGAGATCCTGCAACAGTCCGCCGACTGGCTGGAGCCCATTCCCTACAAGGCCTACGACGGCCAGGTCTGCACCGCTGACGGTCTGAAGAGCAGCTGACGCGCGCAAACGGGTGGCGTGTCGTCACGCCGCCCGGCTTTTCCGTGACCTGATGTTTTCCAGACCTTGAAGGCTTGCAGATGGAACTTGTCGTCTCCCAACTCCTGACCGGCCTCAGTATCGCTTCGATCCTGATGCTGGTCGCCCTTGGCCTCGCCGTCATTTACG
Source organism: Roseibium algicola (assembly GCF_001999245.1). Taxonomy (NCBI): domain Bacteria; kingdom Pseudomonadati; phylum Pseudomonadota; class Alphaproteobacteria; order Hyphomicrobiales; family Stappiaceae; genus Roseibium; species Roseibium algicola. Next base: position 323,779 of record NZ_CP019631.1, read on the forward strand.
GCGTGACCGGGGTCATCAATCTCGCGCATGGCGAATTCGTCATGCTGGGCGCCTATTGCGCCTGGTTTCTGCAGTCCCAGCTTGGCATGGGATTGCTGGAAAGCCTGATCCCGATCTTTTTCATTCTTGCGGTGTTCGGTTGGGCCGTGGAAGCCCTGGTCATCCGCCATCTCTACGACCGGCCGCTCGACACCATCCTGGCGACCTGGGGCATTGGCGTGATGGCGCAGCAGGCGATCCGGCTGATTGCCGGTGGCGAGCTGCGTTATGTCGAGATCCCGGCGTTCCTCAGTGGCAGCGTGTCCCTGTTCGGCGCGAGCGAGTCCGCCTACCGGCTGTTCATCCTCGGTCTTGCGCTGGTCCTCTTCGGGCTCACCTGGGTCATCTACCGGCGCACCAGCTTCGGGCTGAAACTGCGCGCGATTACCCAGAACCGGGAGATCGCCTCCAGCTTCGGCATCAATTCCGCCCGCATCTATCGGTCGACCTTCGCCTATGGCGCCGGCATCGCCGGTCTCGCCGGTGCGCTCGTGTCGCCGCTGAAGAGCGTCTCTCCGGAAATGGGGACGACCTACGTTGTCGACGCCTTCATGGTGGTTGTCCTTGGTGGTGCCCAGAGCCTGCTCGGCACTGTCGCAAGCTCCGGGATCCTGGGTGAACTTTCGGGTTTCCTGGCCTTCCACAGCAACGACACCCTGGCCAAGGCGCTGGTCCTGCTGGCGATCGTCATCCTCATCCGCTTTCGGCCCGAAGGCCTGTTCTCGACCCGTGTGCGCTCGTGATCACGGCCGGAAAAAGGATCGCAATTCAATGAACCTGACTGGAAAATCAACACCACGGCTGGTGCTCTATCTGGCGTTTTGTGCAGCCATCTTGCTCGTGCCGTCCGTGCTGGACGATGCGTTTCTCCTGAACAAATATTCCCGCTACCTGGTCTTCGCCATCCTGGCAGTCTCGCTCAGTCTCTCCTGGGGCTACGCCGGAATTCTCAATCTCGGCCAGGCAGCCACCTTTGGCCTCGGGTCCTATGCCATGGCCATGGGCCTCAAGCTTCGCACCGTGCCGGTACATACCGGCAGCGAAGGGCTTCCGGACTTCATGGTCTGGAACAATGTCACCGAACTGCCTTGGTTCTGGGCGCCGTTTCACTCCATGACCTTCGCCATTCTGGCGGGGCTCCTGATCCCTGCCGCCTTTGCTGCACTGCTCGGCTGGTTCATGTTTCGCGGGCGCATCACCGGTGTCTATGCGTCGATCATCACTCTGGCGGTGCTGGTGGTGGTCAATCTCCTGATCATCGATCAGCAGCGCTACACCGGCGGCTTCAACGGCATCACGGATCTCGCCCAGTTCGAAGTGGCCGGTTTCTTCTTCGATGCCTATTCCGCGACAACCTATTACCTGGTCGCGCTGTGCCTGTGTGTCGTGCTGCTCCTGTCGCTCGCGGTTACTCGCAGCAAGACCGGCATGATCCTGCAAGCGATCCGCGATCAGGAAAACCGGGTCCGCTTTTTCGGCTACGACGTCGCGCTCTATCAGATCTTCGTTTTCTCGCTGTCGGCCGGCATCGCCGGTCTGGCAGGCATGCTCTACACGATCGTGATGGAATTCGCCTCGCCGACATTCCTTAGCGTGCCGCTCAGTCTTTCCGTGGTGATCTGGGTCGCCGTGGGCGGCCGGCAGAGCCTTCTGGGGGCTGCCATCGGAGCCCTGATCGTGACCGGCGTCCAGGGTGCCCTGTCGGAATCCGAAGTCTTCCTGGAAAGCTGGATGCTGATCATGGGGGGCCTGTTCGTACTCGCTGTCCTGTTTCTGCCGAAAGGCATTGCAGGTGCCGTCTCGATGGCCGTCGACCGGCTGCCCTTTTTCGCCGGCAGCGCCAGGAAATCCGCGAGCAATGTCATGAAAACCACGGAGGCGGCGTCATGAAGACGGCAACCGACCACCTCAGCCTTCGGGACGTCAGTGTGTCCTTCGGCGGTTTCCAGGCGATCTCAGGACTATCGCTGGATGTGAACAGCGGCGAACTGCGGTGCCTGATCGGACCGAACGGTGCTGGCAAGACCACTGCGCTCGACCTGATCTGCGGCAAGACCCGTGTGACCTCAGGCGAGATCCGCTTCAAGGGGGAGGCGATCCATACCCTGAAGGAATATCAGATCGCCCGCGTCGGTATCGGACGCAAGTTCCAGGTGCCGAGTGTCTTCCGCGAACTGACCGTTCGGGAAAACCTGAACATCGGTCAATCACGAAACACCGGCGTTCTGGCCAACCTCGTACGTTTCGGCGCAAGTCACGACGACGAGGAAATCGAACGTCTTGCGGTTCTGGTCGGCCTTCAGGACGATCTCGATCTTGCTGCCGGACATCTGTCTCACGGTCAGACGCAATGGCTGGAGATCGCGCTGATCCTGGCCCAGAACCCGACACTCATCCTGATGGACGAGCCGACAGCCGGCATGACCGCGCAGGAAACCGGCAAGACGGCCGAGTTGTTCAACAGGCTGCGGGGCGAGCACACGCTGATAGTCGTCGAGCACGACATGGGATTCGTGCGCGACATCGCTGAAACCATTTCGGTCATGCACCAGGGCAAGCTGCTTGCCGAAGGTTCGCTGGAGGAAGTCTCCAGCGACCCGCGGGTGAAGGAAGCATATCTTGGAACGAAGGAGGCCGGCCATGCTTGAGCTGAACGGTCTCGATGGTTTCTACGGCCGAAGCCGTGCGCTCCAGTCCGTTTCCATGGACATTGACGAGGGTGATTTTTTCTCCGTTCTCGGCCGCAACGGCGTGGGCAAGACGACGCTTCTTCGCAGTGTCCTCGGGTTGATGAGCCGCACGTCCGGTTCGGTCAAGCTGGACGGAATGGAATTGAACAGCCTGCCGACGCACGCAAGAGCGCTCGCCGGCATCGGCTATGTCCCGCAAGGCCGCGGCATCCTGCCGGCCTTCACCGTGCGCGAGAACCTGATGATCGGCACCTTCGCCGCCCAGTCGGGCCAGGGTGAGATCGCCGACTGGGTGCTGGAGCTGTTTCCGATCCTGAAGGAGTTCCTGAACAGGCGGGGCGGCAACCTTTCTGGAGGTCAGCAGCAGCAGCTTGCAATCGGTCGGGCGCTTCTTTCCCAGCCCAAGGTGCTTCTGCTCGATGAGCCGACGGAAGGCATCCAGCCCAACATCGTCGAGCAGATCGAGGATGTCCTGATCGACCTGAACCGAACCAGGGGCCTCACCATCGTTCTGGTGGAGCAGAACCTCACTTTCGCACGCCGGGCCTCGAACCGGTTCGCGATCCTCGACCGCGGCACCGTCGCGGTCACTTCCGGCATTGCCCAACTGTCCGACGACCTTGTCCACGAACACCTCGTGGTCTGAGGCGCGGCAACCCGTTCCTAGAAGGAGGAATTGATGTATCACGGTGATATTTCCAGCAGCAACGACACCGTCGGCGTGGCGGTGGTCAACTACAAGATGCCGCGTCTGCATACCCGCGAGGAAGTGCTGGCCAATGCCCGCAACATCGCGGACATGATCGCGGGAATGAAGGTCGGCCTTCCGGGCATGGACCTGGTGATCTTCCCGGAATATTCCACCCACGGGATCATGTATGACCCCAAGGAGATGTACGAAACCGCTTCCCAGGTGCCTGGAGAGGAAACGGCCATCTTCGCCGAAGCCTGCAAGAAGGCGAACGTCTGGGGCGTGTTCTCCCTGACAGGCGAGCGACACGAGGATCACCCAAACAAGGCGCCTTACAACACGCTCATCCTGATGAACAACAAGGGCGAGATCGTCCAGAAATACCGCAAGATCATGCCCTGGGTGCCGATCGAAGGTTGGTATCCGGGCGATTGCACCTACGTCTCGGAAGGCCCGAAGGGGATGAAGATCAGCCTGATCATCTGTGACGACGGCAACTATCCGGAAATCTGGCGTGACTGCGCCATGCGCGGGGCGGAACTCATCATCCGCTGCCAGGGCTACATGTATCCGGCCAAGGAGCAGCAGATCCAGATTTCCAAATCCATGGCCTGGGCGAACAACTGCTATGTGGCGGTTGCAAACGCCGCCGGCTTCGATGGCGTCTATTCCTATTTCGGCCATTCGGCCCTGATCGGTTTCGACGGCCGGACGCTGGGGGAATGCGGCACCGAAGAAAACGGCATTCAATATGCCCAGATGTCGGTGTCGGGGATCCGCGATGCCCGCAAGAACATGCAGTCGCAGAACCACCTCTTCAAACTGCTGCACCGTGGCTACACCGGCACGATCAACTCCGGCGACGGCGACAAGGGCCAGGCAGCCTGCCCCTATAACTTCTACGCCAACTGGGTGAACGATCCGGAAGGAACGCGGGAGATGGTCGAGGCCATGACCCGCACGACGGTAGGCACCGAGGAATGTCCGATGGAAGGCATCCCGAACGGCGCAAGCACCCACCGCTAGGGCTCAGGTCCAATCCGGGCGGGAAGTCTCTCGCCCGGTTCGAAATCGATGAGCTCTTGCCGCAGGCCAGCAACCTGGCGGCACGCGCTGATCCAGCGATCCTCCCGAGCGATGCGGTTCGCAGCGCCGCATCCTCCTGGCGCTGCAGCGATTTCCCCCGCTGCAGCGTCTTCAACAGGAAGTCCAGGAATGAATGCACCGATAGCTGGTCCGGTTGAGGACCCGATTGACGCCTATCGCATTGTCAGCGAACCCTTTTATCGCCCCTTTGCACAGGAGGTCGGCCATTATGAAGCCGCCTATGCCGCACGGTTGCCGATCCTTCTGAAGGGGCCGACGGGATGCGGCAAGACGCGGTTTGTCGAGCACATGGCCTGGCGGCTGAAGCGTCCTCTCATCACGGTGTCCTGTCATGAGGACATGACCGCGTCGGATCTGGTCGGACGGTTTCTGCTGGATGCCGACGGTACCGTCTGGCACGACGGACCGCTGACGGCGGCCGTCCGGCACGGTGCGATCTGTTATCTCGATGAAGTGGTGGAAGCGCGGCAGGACACGACGGTCGTCATCCATTCCCTGACTGACCATCGCCGCCATTTGCCGCTGGAAAAGAAGAATGAACTGGTCCAGGCGCATCCGGACTTCCAGCTCGTGATTTCCTACAACCCCGGCTATCAGAGTGTGCTTAAAGATCTGAAGGAATCCACCCGGCAGCGGTTCTGCGCGATTTCCTTCGACTATCCTGATGCGGCAATCGAAGCGGAAATCGTGGCGCGCGAAGCCGGTGTCGAGCTTGAAACAGCAAGGGTTCTTGTCCGGGTTGCGGAAAGATCCCGGAACCTCAAGGGTCACGGACTGCGCGAAGGTGCATCGACGCGCATGTTGATTGCAGCCGGTCAGCTGACAGCGCAAGGCGTGCCGCTGGAAGAGGCCTGCCAGATTGCCATCGTGCTGCCGCTCGTGGATGAGCCGGAGATCCGCGCTGCGATGTCCTCCGCTGTTTCTGCCTGCCTGTAAGACATGGCGGCGACGATGACCGAGGCTGCCACGGCAAAGACCAACACCGTTGAGACGCGCGAATATGAACGGCAAATGTCTGCCGTCTGGACTAAAGCCCTGTCCCGGATTGCCCAGGCCGGTTACGGCGAAACCGTAACGCAAGCCTATCGTACTTGTGGCCCGATGGTTGCGGAGGCGGTTTCGGAAGAAGCCGCAGCCGATCTCGGACGCCTGGTTTCCTGGATTGCCATTCGTTCCGGCCGCTGCGCATCGGCAAGGGTGCCGCATACAGCGGCTCGCGCAGCGCAGTACTTGAAGACGTTTCCTGCTTTTTCGGAGTGGTGCGCTCTTTTGGAACGGACCGGACGCGACTTGCCGGAAGCCGTTGAAGCACTGCTTGAGACGTCTGACAGATCCCTGGCAGAAATCGGCTTGTCCGGCTACAGGACATTCGTCGGCATGGGGTTGGCACTCAGACTGACGAACCGCGAAAAGGCGCGGTTGTTTCTCGCTGGTGAAGACCCGGAAGCGCGGCACTTTCTTGACCGGCAGTCGTCAGTCTTGCGATTTGACGACGAAGAGCTTCGGTTGAAGACATTTCATGCCGCCTTGTGGGGGCAGCTTCCGCCCATTGTCGAAACCCCGGCCACAGCTCCGGAGCAAATGCGTCGCAGGGCCGGGTTCGGACGGGATGGCATTCGTCTGCCGTCGGGATTCCCGGGTTTTGACCGCGCGGACAGCCTGAAGCTTTATCATGCGGCTCTTGCCCATGTCGGCGCTCACATTGCCTTCACCCGGCAGGTGTTTGAGCGAAAGTCCCTGAAACCCTTGCAAGTCGCCGTTATCTCCTTGCTTGAAGATGCGCGGGTCGAACGGCTCGCTCTGCAAAAGATGCCGGGACTGAGGTCTCTCTGGAGCAGCTTCCACACCATCGATGCACGCTCCGCAGACCTGGCGACAACCTTGATGGCTCGGTTGTCGCGCACGCTGATAGATCCGGAATACAGCGATGCCAACGGTTGGGTGGAGAAAGGAAAACGTCTGTTCGAGGAAGCCTTTGCCGCGACCCCCAACGACCAGACCTTCTGCCGAAGAATTGGCGGACTGCTTGCCAACGATCTGGGGCAGATGCGGCTGCAGTTCGACGCCCGCACCTATGTGGTGCAGCCGGCCTACAGGGACGACAACCTCGGTATTTGGACCTTCGACGAGGAACCGGACCTGATCGAGATGGATGTTGCGGTTGAAACGGAAGGTGTGCGCCTGGAGCAACAAGAACGCGACGAGGCCGAGCAGCAGGAGCCCGAAGAGCAAGAAAAGCACGAAGAGGAGGCCGCGGCAGCGGAAAAGCTAAGGCTTCGAGATGAGGACGCGGTAACCCGGCTGATCACCTATCCCGAATACGATCATGTCAGCCGCCGCATGCGCCCGGACTGGTGCACTGTTCATGTCACTGAGGCGCCGCGAAAGGCGGCAACCGGTCTGTTGCGGAGCCTCAGGCAAGAAACCAGGATACAGAGTTCTCTCATCTCTCTGATCTCCGGTGCCAATGTGAATGCGTTCCAGCGGGAGCGCCGGCTGGAAACCGGTGACTTTCTCGATCTGGATGCATGCATCGATGCCCAGGCAAGTCGCCGCAACCGGGAGATCCCCGATCCGAGGATCTTCGGCCGGAAGAGTTGCAAGGGCCGGGACCTGGACATCCTGTTGCTGATCGACCAGTCACACTCCACCGGCGAGCCGGCAGGCGAGGGGGGCGCCAGCGTTCTCGATCTTGAACGCCTGTCTGCCGCAATTATGGCCGGGTCGATGGAGACGACCGGCGACAATTGTGCACTAGCAGGGTTTTGCTCGGACACTCGGGAGACGGTCCGATATGCGCGGATCAAGGACTTCGGCCAACCGGTCGACCAAGGCGTGTATGAACGCTTGGCCGGACTGCAAAGTGCATTCTCGACCCGGCTGGGCCCGGTTATGCGTCACGGTGGGCGTGAGCTTGCCGAAAGGACGGCATATCGAAAAGTATTGCTGGTGGTGACTGATGGCGAGCCGTCCGATATTGACGTCGATGATCCGGATTATCTCCTGGAAGACGCCCGTTTCGCCTCGCGCGAATTGGCGATGGCCGGCATCGATGTTTTCTGTTTCTCGCTCGGCGACAACCGTAACGATTATTCCGGCAGGATTTTTGGCAGCAAGAATGTCAGAAAGCTCGCGGACCTTTCCAGGCTTCCTGGCGCTCTGCTTGGGCTCTATGGGGAGTTGAAAAAGTAGGAGCAGCCTCTGGTGAGCTGCTCTCATTTTGCCGGATTGCCAGTTCTGTGGTGAACCTTGCGCCAGTCCTGAGCGAGCTCTGATCGCCTGTTCTGACCGTACCGATTCTGTTGAAACATCAGAAAATCTGCCTTTAACCGGCAAAACACCCGGAAAAGTTTCAAGGAAGATTTTGCGTGGGTTTAACTTCAGCCAGTGTTCTGAAAATGTGGCCGGTCCATCGCCGGAGACCTCGCGGTAGTATTCGAGGGCAAATTAAGTAATTGAAATAAATAAGGAAAAATTAGGATCGGCTAGAATGATGCTCTGGCACTGGCAAAGATTGGCACACCCGTCGGGTCGGAAAGTTTCGTAGAGGCATCTGGAATGCCGGTTCAACCAGGCCGGGTTAGGGTTTCGTTAACTTAAATTTCCTTGCACCATCTGCTGGAATCCTGCATCCATGACGGAGTTACCGCTCATATCGGGCACGAAACCGTCAGAGGGCATTAATGGCCGTTACCGAACAATTTTCCGGTGGACGCGATACGACCGCAAAAATCGAAAGTTTCACGCAGAAGCTTTCGGACCGTTTGCAGACGATGCGCGAAATGACCTACCCGCCGGAAGCCCGCAAGGTTTTCGGCCGGACGTTTTCCACGACGGATCTGGTTCGTCTGCTGGGCGTGCCGGAAAGCACGCTGCGCACCCTGACGCTGGAAGGCAAGGGCCCGCAGCCGCATCGCGCCGAAAACAACCGCCGGATCTATACAGTCGATCAGGTTTGGGAACTGAGGGCATTCCTCGCGGAACTCAGGCCTGACGATGCGCATCGCCTCGTGCCTCATCGCCGACCGGGAGAGAAACTGCAGGTCGTTGCTGCTGCGAACTTCAAGGGTGGCAGCTCTAAGACGACCACCTCCGTTCACCTGGCCCATTACCTGGCTATCCAGGGCTACCGGGTGCTGTGTGTCGACCTGGATCCCCAGGCCTCCATGACCACGACCTTCGGCATTCAGCCGGACCGTGATCTTCGGTCCGGCGAAGACGATGACGAGCGGACCGACACGACTTACGACGCTTTGCGGTATGACAATTACCGCGTGCCGTTCTCCGAGGTCATACGCGAGACCTACTTCCCGGGCATTCACCTTGCCTGCGGCAACCTGCGCCTGATGGATTTCGAATACGATACGCCGACCGCGCTTGCCGAAAGGACGACCGACGAGCTTGGCCTGTTCTTCCAGCGCCTCGATGCCGTGATCCAGTCGGTTGAAGAGCACTATGACGTCGTTGTCCTCGATACGCCACCTTCGCTCGGCTACACGACGATGGCGGCTCTCTATGCGGCAACGGGCCTGATCATCACCGTTCACCCGGCCATGCTCGACGTCTCGTCTTGCTCCCAGTTCCTGAAGATGATTTCGGATGTGACCCATACGTTGTCCGAAGGCGGTGCGGTTTTCGAACATGACTTCACGAAGTTTCTGCTGACCAGGGTCAACCCCAATGACGGGCCGCAGAAGATCATGTCCGGCACCATGCGGGACTTGTTCGGGACCGACGTCCTTGTGGCCGAGGCGATTGAATCGACCGCCATCGCATCTGCCGGCGTTGCCAAGAAAAGTCTCTACGAGATCGAATCCGGTGAAGTCGGCCGGGAAACCCTGAAGCGGGCGCTGGAAAGCGCAGACCGCGTCAACGCCGAAATTCTCGATCTGATCAAGAGTGTATGGGGCAGGGAGGTTTGACGATGAAAAAGTCGATCGTCAAAATGATGTCCGACGCGGCGGCTGCAGCTGCCGACAAGAAGGAGCCGCCCAAACCGGTTGCGGGCCAGAAGGTAACCGCACCCGTCGTGAATTCCATGGGGCGCGCCTTGTCGCATATGCGCGAGGACAGCATCGTTGCCCTTGATCCGTCGAAAATCGACCCAAGCCCGTTTTCCGATCGCTTCGAAACAGACCTCGAAGCGCAGGAGGCCCTGGAGGAACTCAAGCTTTCGATCCAGGATGAGGGGCAGAGGATCCCCGTTCTGGTGCGCCCGCACCCCACGGAACGAGACCGCTATCAGCTGGCCTATGGACACCGCAGGCTGTTTGCCATTCAGACATTGATGGCGGAAGCCGGCAAACCGGAGACGTTCAAGGTCAAGGCGTACGTTCGCAAGCTGAGCGACGCCGAGCTGATCAAGGAACAGTCGCTTGAAAACGGCGTCCGCGAAAACCTGACCTTCGCAGAGATGGTCCTGTGGGCTGTGCAGCTGCGCGAAGCAGGGCTCAAGCAGCGCGAGATGCAGCCGGTGCTCGGCCAGGTTCAAACGGTCATTTCCAATATGCGGAAGATCGCCGACAGCATCCCGCACGACATCATTCGCGCGATTGGCCGTGCCAGGAATGTTGGCCGGCCGGCGTGGATGGAACTGGCGAAGCTGTTTGAAGACCCTGCCGCCGAACAGCGCGTTCGATCCGTCATAGGCGGTGAGGATTTCAGGCTGGCTGCTGCGCAGGACAGAATGTCCATGGTAACGCAGGCCGCAAGAGGCAAACAAAAGAAGGCTGCGCTGGCAACACAGGCTGCAGCAGAAATCACATCGAACGGAACGGTACTGGCAAAACTGAAGAGAACATCGGCGGCAACCGTGTTCTCGATACCGAAATCCGAAGCTGAATTCAGTCACTGGCTGGAGGAGAACCTTCCGGACGTCTATCGCGATTTTCTGCGGCAACGGCAGGAAACGGGACGTACGAAGGGCTGAAGATGGTCGCAGCATACCTCGAAAGGGTATGCCGGGCGCACAATGATCCGGGGCAGGTGTTCAGGTGTCGTCCCGGGCCATATCGGCAAGAGGCCGGATTTCGGCCAGGCCCCGTGAGGAAGGAGACGGTGCGAGAGAAATAGAGACCAAATGAAAAGAGACCGAAACGGCGGCAACCGTTCAGTCTCTTTAATCACGGTTCAACTTGGAACGTCCAAACAGGAACCTCAACACTTCCCTGTTTTAGGCGAATTCCGAATCACGCGCAAGATCCATCTTGTGTGAACGGTGGATTTCTGCCGATTTCCCGAAGTTGAACCTCCTGAAACGCATAACGCCGCACGTTGGCTCGTGTCGGTGAACGGAGGTTGTCATGCCTGCTGTTTCGAACGTCTCTTCCTTCCGGAAGGTGACGCCGGGGATACTTGCGTCCCAGCGTCTGGCAATGTCGAACGACATTCCCGATATTGGAAAATCCGAAGTCGCTATTGCCTTGAAACGTGCGGCCCAGCCGATCGGTCTCACGTCGACAGCCTACCATGTCCTGGACATCCTGCTTGGCCTGTCAAAGCCGGACGACTGGAAAGGGGACAACAGGCCTGTCGTTGCCATCTCCAACGAGAAGCTTGCCTCATATGTCGGCAAGAGTGAACGAACGGTCATTCGCGCCATCAAGCAGCTGGTCGAGGCCCGTATTCTTGCCTACAGGGACAGTTCTACCGGCCGCAGGTGGGTGCACCGCAACGACAGTGGCGACATTACCTTTGCCTATGGTCTCGATTTCACGCCGGCAAGAGTGCGATACCGCGAAATCAAGCGCCAGGCCGACGAATGGCAGGCTCATCTCAATGCCGTCCGGGAATCCAAACGGACGGTCATGAGGGTCTCCAGGGCGATTGTCGACATCGTCGATGCAACGAAAGACGTCGACCTGACAGACTTCCTGGATCAGATGGCAAGCATTCTGGACGCGGAGACTGATGTTCAGGCAAAAGCTCAGGCGTTGCTGGACCTTTACGACCTGGTGATGGAAGCTCTGAATGAGGCCTCCAATACGCAGTCAACAGCACATAAAAATGAGGAATCGTCATGCGAAGATGACATCAATGTCACCCCTATATTTAATACAAACTCACCAGACTCTTGTTCAAATAACCGGACATCTGCTCAGGCAGATGAAATCAAAAACAAGACTAACGTCGCCTACGGCGCCGAAATAGCTCCTGAAAGGGAGCAAGCGGAGCGGGGTGGGGGCTCCAACAAGGGATATACACTGCAGAAAGGCTCCGGTAAGGCGGATTTTGTCCGATCGGAAACCCTGGACGCTGTTTCGATCTCTTTGCTGGAAAGCGCATGTACGTCGATCCAGGGCGATTTTGGGCTGTCTCTCAAAAGCTGGCCGGACCTCATTGCCGCAACCGACGTGCTGAGGATCGGTATCGGATTAAGTGAAAAAGGCTTTACCGAAGCCTGCGGAAGGCTGGGGCGGCATGTTGCGGCGGCAATTCTGGCGATGGTGGCCGAAAAGGCCTTGCGGGATCCGGAAAAAATCAGCTCGCCGGGCGGTTACTTCCGGGCATGTTGTGAACGGGCGACCGAAGGCAAACTTGCGCTGGCAAAATCCCTGTTCGGCCTCGCTGCGCGCTGATCGGGCGCCGCGGGGAGCGGGATCCTCTTGTGCGAGTACTGCTTCCGGGCAGGGGGCGCCAAAATGAAGGGATCTTGAAACTTTGCGGTCTTCCCGGGAGTGCTGATCCTGCACGAACTCGGATAATCGCAACAGGGCACGTCGGTGGCGCTGGATTCGAGCCTTCATAAACTTGCCTTACGCATGGCCGACTTTTGTCAAAACGACGCCTCATTCCTGCGATCCTGTTCCCAACCTGGAAGCCCGGTGTTTTGCACCATGAACTAATTTGTCCGTTCGTTCGTCTTTCAACGACAACGAAGCAAGACCGACTGGAAACTTCATGAGCAGATCTGTTTTCATTGCACTTTTTTTCATGGCATTTGTCCAAAGCGCTTATGCGAAATCCAGTGACCTGAAGAACCACCGGGGAGACCCTGAAGAATTCAGTTTTGCGACGGTGATCGCGAAGGCTCGGGAACTCGGGACAAGACCGTATGAAGCGCAAAAAGTGCGATCTGAAGATCTTCTGGAGGAAATTGACTACGACGCGCATTGGAAGATCAGCTTTCGCAAGTCGGCTACCCTGGAGCTGGTACCAGGCGTCCCAATTCAGTTTTTTCACCTGGGCCGCTTCTTCAAGCAACCGGTCAAGCTGAACGAAGTCGCTGATGGCGTTTCCCGAGAAATTCTCTATTCACCTGACTATTTCGACATGCCGCACGACAGTCCGGCGCGAAAGTTGCCCGAAAATCTCGGATTTGCCGGGTTCCGCGTCATGCGGGAGGATTTGAAAACCGACTGGGTTTCCTTCCTGGGCGCATCCTATTTCAGGACAGATGGCCAGTCTCGCCAGTATGGGCAGTCGGCGCGCGGACTTGCCCTTAACACCGGACTTTCGATTCCGGAGGAATTTCCCAGATTTACGGAATTCTGGTTCGAACCATCCGCATCGACAGATGACGGTTTGGTTGTCTATGCACTTCTTGATAGCCCATCTGTCGCCGGCGCCTATCGAATGCACATGAAAAATGAGGAGGGCAGTGGGCAGGTCATGGATGTGACAAGCCACCTATTCTTCCGAAAGTCCGTGGAAAGACTGGGAATAGCGCCACTCACAAGCATGTACTGGTACTCTGAGTCCAATCGCCTGAAAGGCCGGGATTGGCGCCCGGAAGTACACGATACCGATGGTCTTGCGATGATTAGCCAGTCGGGAGAGATGATATGGCGCCCCCTCAACAACCCGTCCGAAGTTCGCACGTCCACATTTCGGGCGGACAATGTGAGAGGATTTGGCCTCGCACAACGAGACCGGGAGTTTGAGAACTTTCAGGATGACGGAGTGTTTTATGATCGTCGACCGTCCGTCTGGATCGAACCTGGCGAACCGTTTGGAAAGGGAGTGGTTCAACTGGTGGAGATCCCCACGGACGACGAGATCTATGACAACATAGTCGCATATTTTTTACCGGACGAACTGCCGAAAGCGGGTGACGAACGTACGTTTTCCTACCAGATGACCTGGCGTGATCAGCATCCGCTGCCTCAGTCAGGTGCTCAGGTTTTCGCAACCCGCATCGGCCAGGGAGGAATTCCAGGACAACCTCGACCGAAGGACCAGATGAAAGTCGTGGTCGAATTCCAGGGCAAATCCTTGAACGGGATGAAGAAGAAGGACGATGTGGAGGCCGTTGTTGAGCTTTCCAAGGGCGAGCCAATAAATCTTTTCGTTCAACCTGTCGTCGGTACGGATCGTTGGCGCTTGACGTTCGATGTCAAAGTCGACGGGCGTGATCCGGTGGAGGCGCGCGCTTTTCTGAAAGGCGGCGATGATGTCCTGAGTGAAACCTGGCTCGGGCAACTGATAGCGGAGCACCTGGAATTGGAATAGATCCCCGGTGTGGCAAAGGGCACAGTTACCAGGTGCGGGAATACCGAGCCTTGAAAACGGAACTGGGATTTTGTGTCTGTATTTCCCTGATGCTTGCCCGAAGTGTGAAGGCTTTGGTCAAGGGTTGTTGCAACGAAACGCTCGAGTGCCACACGGCGTCGTCTTTTGAGTTGTTGAATTCCGCTGCCAGGACTGTCGCGGTCGGGCCCAGAGACACTTCCACGCTCTTGGTGGTGTTCCAGTCAATGTCATTCGTCTCGAAACCGGGCGTCCGGAAAGAATAGGAATCTCGCAAGATCAGGTTGGCGTGCCTTGTGAGTTTGATTTTCTTTCCTGCAGTGAATCTGGTTGATGCAAGGTCGCTGTCCGGGTCAAAGCGCAAGGTCAGGTCCGTCTCGTCCATTCCTGCCAATTTGTAGTCGTCTTCGAAACGCAGTCGTGTCCATAGCGTTCCACTCGGTACGTAGCTGCGTGGCGCATTGAGCACATGCCTGGGCAATGCTGCTGGCATGTTGATATCCGATCCGAATGCAGGCCGGCCTGGAACAGGAAGCTGAGCGCCTACCGTCATGTTGTAGGAACTTTCAGATGGCTTTGAAAAAGACCAGACGTAAGGTTTGATATTCTCAGCGTGAACAGGCGTGACTGTTGCGGAGGCCGCTGCCGCAGTGCCTGAGATTATGCCCTTGATTACGGAAACTGCCAGTAGGTAACTCGGTGTGCGCATGTTCTATTATCGAGAGCTTGAGGTCGCTTGCTGTCGGTCTGACGTGATGAAACTGAGTGAACTTGATTCCGAAAAGGTTAATGCAACAGTACCCAATGATACCTTGCGAAAGTTACCTAGGTTTCGAAATATATATCTCTAAGTATCAGAGTTGATTGATTGAAATCTCTTCCGCTGATCATGGGAACATGGATATGCATATGGAATGAGTTCCACTTTTGCTGTGGAAATACACTGATTTCATAACCGCCGGGTTGATAAAAACCGCGTTTCGCGGACTTGCAACGTGGCTATCTTTTGTGGATCCGGCTCGAGGCATTCGGTTGTTCTGCAAACCCAGGCCTGTCGGCAAGTTAACGAGCACCTTTTCCACCGGAATTGCGTTGGTCTTCAAATACGTTCACGGCGCTGAAGATCTTCGGAAACTGAAGATCGGCTCACAGAGAATGCCCTGCAGGTACTGCTACGCGTTCTTGGGAAGCTCAGTACTCCCGATCTCAGTTTCAATTTATGGCTGCAAATGAGAGCAGTACATTCACATTCTGTTTCAATCTTGAAATGCGCCGGAACTCGGTGATTTCCGGAGCGTTACTCCCATATCGTCGCCCCATCCCCATCAGATACCGGCGACTTCAATCTGGGAGAGTTACAATGCTACGTGAACTTGTCACTGCGTCCGCAATAGGACTGTTCATGGTCGGCGGTGCGTATGCGCAAAGCTCGACTGAAGTACCTACGACTACCGTGCCGGCAACTCCTGCCACCCCTGAGCCCGTTCAAATGGTGAAAAAGGCAGAAGGACATCTGGCCACGGATCTCCTTGGCAGAACGGTCTACAATGGAACGAGCGAAGAGTCTGAAGCAATTGGCGACGTCAACGACTTCACTGTGGGTCCTGAAGGTCAGATTCAGGCAATCGTGATCGGTGTCGGAGGCTTTCTTGGCCTGGGCGAGAAAAACGTCGCGATCGAGTACGGCCTTGTGAAGTTCGAAGATCGCAGCGATAGCGAGGTGCTGGTGGTTGAAACGACCGCAGAAAAGCTGGATGCGCTGGAGCCCTTCGAGGAAGCTGCATATCGGCCCGTTCCAGCTGATGAGAGCGTGAATGAAACCAGGCCGGCAACGGCTGAGGATCTGAACAATGCGCCGGTCGAGAAAGCTCCTGAGGAGCTGATTGATTCCGAAGCGGATAGAAACGTTACGCCTGCAAACTGACATCACGACCAGAACAGCGCGGGCTGCATTCCGAAATGCCGCCCGCGCTAAAAATATTCCATAATCAAAATTACGCGATTCTCGCTTGTGGGCGGTTGCGCGCTATTCCCAAGTGCGACTTCTGTTTGAACCCAATAGGTTATCAGACAAGACGATTGTGTCATGGCATCAAAATACAGTCACCCTGACGTTGCATGTGCGCCGCAAGATTGAACGCTGGTGTCAGGCGAAAGTGTCACTTTGCCGAATTGTGATGATCCCTGGACGACACTGATCGACGATTTATCTGGAAATGACACCGACTGTGGCTCTTGAAGCCATGTTCAGCGGCAAAGCTCCTGGGGCCGTTCGTGATGGCGGTACGCTGGACCTTTCCGCCGTCGGTCTCCTGGCCCGGAGCAACCTGCGTTCCAAAGAATGCAGACAGGATGTTCAATCCTTCTAAAAACCATCAAACTGCATCCGTTACTTGAACGGATCTTCTCTGTCTGCAACATTCGCGTTTATTGACATATTTTCACAACCAATAACTTGATCAGCTATCAAAGGGTCTGCCGGATGCCTGTATACACCTTCAACACTTTGTACGATCGAAAAGAAAAACGTCCCGACGAATATGGTGAGGTGACTGTATTAACTGAAATCATTGCCCCTGGAACCCATCATCAGTACGAGCGGCAGACCTCGGTCTATGGATATGTCTATCCTCTTGACACCACGTCGGGCCGTAAATCGGCGCCGGAACCGTTTTCGGGCTTTCGGATTGGCGCGACCAAGCGCATTCCCAAGAAGGCCAAACTGATCAGCCCACGCAATAGCGGCAAGGTCGACATGGACAAGGGACACATCATTGCTCTGGAGTTGGGTGGCCCCGATGTCCCGGCCAATATCTGTCCGCAATGGTCGCAATTCCAACGGAACGGCGAATGGCGGCGAATGGAAGTCGAGGTTCATGAGATCGCGCAGCAGCAAGAAGCGCACGACAGTCTGGTGAAGATGACCGTGCATCTTTATTACAATGGTTCTCTGTCGCACACCCGCGGGCTTTGCCCCTCGGGGTTCCAGGTAGACCTGACCTTGAACGACACGAACTCGCTGCTCAAACGCTACCAGATCGACAACACCCACAGCTCCGTCGATGACCAAATGTTCTGGCGCATTGCGGACCCACTGGATTCGAAAATGGACGAGGTAGATCCGATCGGCATGCCTCCCCCCATTACGCCCAGCCCCAGCTTCCCCGGCGCACAACCGGTAATGACC
The DNA here is from genome assembly GCF_001999245.1 of Roseibium algicola. Taxonomy (NCBI): domain Bacteria; kingdom Pseudomonadati; phylum Pseudomonadota; class Alphaproteobacteria; order Hyphomicrobiales; family Stappiaceae; genus Roseibium; species Roseibium algicola. The sequence continues at coordinate 340,961 of NZ_CP019631.1, forward strand.
CAACGGCAAAACGGCATGAACTGGTTCGATTTTGCCAATCGTCACATTGATGACGAGGATGAATACATGGATCAGAGCTAAGGAGCAGAGTGCAGAACTCAGCGAGGAACAAGCCGAAAATCCAACGGTGTATTCGTGGCGAAGGTAACGGCGTGCGCGGTAAAGGTCAGCATTGAGCCTTTCGCGGGCCTCTGGCCCCTGACAAATCCAGGGGCCAGAAGCTGCGTCGTTCAGCGCGACAGCAATAGGGGGATGACGGTTTGCTCCAGCATTTCCCGTGTCGTTCCTCCCAGAATGTTCTCCCGCAGGCGTGAATGTCCGTAGGCACCCATTACCAGAAGGTCGGCTCCCAGTTCGCGTACGCTGTCCAGCAAGGCTTCGGACACGGGCCTGTCGGCGGACGCCACACTTTGAACGGAAATGCCGAGTCCGTGGCGGGCAAGGACCGTTGCGATATCGCTGCCAGGGTCTTCCCCGTGATCATTGTCGCCGACGACCGGGTCAACCAGCAGCAGCGTGATGTCCTCGGCTGACTTCAAAAACGGCAGCGACTCGGAAACGGCGCGGGCGGCTTCCCGCCGTGAATTCCAGGCGATGGCCACTTTTGTGCCAATGTGGTCGGCCTTGAAGGAATTGGGAACATAAAGCACGGGCCGGCCGGAATCGAACAGCGCTCCATCGATCGCATTCTTTTCGACGGAATTGAGCTCTTGCTCCACGGAGCGCAGGACAACAGCCAGATCACAATAGATGGCATGGCGGGCAACAAGATTGTCTTGGCGAGCGGTAGAAGACAGACTTGGCCGGACGTCGAACGAGATACCTTCCCTTGCAAGCTGTGCTTCTATTCGGGATGCAAGGGATGTCAGCTCGATCTTTCGCTGGTCGAATTCCTTCGCCCAGATTTCGATGTATCCGTGCCCGCCAGATCCGTAGAACGGCAGTTGCGGGACTTCACCGATCGGTAACACCGTGAGATGAGCATCAAAAGCCCTCGCTACCGTGACAGCCTTGCCGACGGTTTCCGTGGAGACATCAAGTTCCGTGATTGCGAGTATCGTCTTGTAGGTCATCGTACCGGCTCCCTCCCCTGTTCGCCTGCGTGGGCGCGCGCCGTACAGGGCTTCATCTGCATTGTCCGGGAAAACGATTGAGAGGCAAACTGGTGGTGACTACGTAGCCAGTCGGCGAGGTGTTCCGGGTGGACTAAGCATTGGTCCCGACTTGGCGTACCGCGTTCCACCCGCGAGAATTCGTCCGTGATACAAGTGTATTCAGCATTCTCATCTAATCCTGAACGGCCAAGTTGCCGCTGCCTCGACGGATCCATCAGCCCTGAACCGTTTGCACCAAACCAGCATCGACACTCCCTTCGCAATCGACCCTGAAGTGGTTGCTCAGGAGCTTTCGGTTCACCCCATGGCGGGGCTCGGGGACGATGAAGTTGTCAGGCGTCGACGGCGTTACGGCACCAACAGGTTTCGCGAGCTGAAAACCAAGAGTGCATTCGCAATCCTTGCCCATCAATTTGCGAGCATCATCGTCTGGCTTCTTGCAGCCGCCGTTTTCATGTCTCTGCTTCTGGGCGACTTCGCCGACGCGATCGCGATATCCATCGTCCTGGTTCTGAACGGTGCCATCGGGTTCTTCACCGAGTTGCGCGCGGCCCGGTCGATGGAAGCACTGTTGCGGGTCACCACGACGCACTCCCGTGTGCGCCGAGGCGGCAAGGTGCTTGAGATCGAGGCAACGGCTCTGGTCCCTGGAGACATCGTGATCCTTGAGGCAGGAGACGTCGTCACGGCTGACCTTCGCCTCACGGCCGCTTCCGATCTTCATTGCGATGAGTCCCTGCTGACCGGGGAAAGCGTCCCGGTTGAAAAACAGACTTCCAGGATGGCCGAAGACACGGTGCTTGCCGAACGCTTCAACATGGCTTTCAGCGGAACGGCGGTCACCCAGGGGCTTGGCGAAGGCATCGTTGTTGCCACCGGCATGTCGACGGAACTTGGCCGGATCAGCGCCCTTGCGCAGCAGGCCGACGCCGAAATCTCTCCCCTCGAAAGGAGACTGGACAGGCTGGGGCAGAAGTTGGTCTGGCTGACGCTGGTGCTTGCCGCGCTCACGATCGTGGCAGGCATTCTCTGGGGTCATCCTCTGTCAGAGATGCTTAAAACCGGAATTGCGCTTGCGGTTGCCGCCATTCCGGAAGGTCTGCCAATCGTGGCGACGTTGTGCCTGGCCAGAGGCATGTGGCGCATGGCGGCCCGCAACGCGCTCGTCACCGAACTTTCGGCTGTAGAGACGCTGGGGGCGACGACACTGATCCTGACCGACAAGACCGGAACCTTGACGGAAAACCGGATGACGGCCGTCCGTTATCTTCTCGACAGCGCGGATATCGACATTCTGCATGAAGGCAACGGCATTCGCTTTTGTTCAGAAGGCCAGGACATCGAACCAGCGTCCACGGAGGGCCTTGCTGTCGCTCTCAGGATTGGTGCGCTGTGCAATTCGGCGGAATATTCAGATGGTCCGGATGAAGTACGGATCGGTGATCCGATGGAGATATCGTTGCTGGCCACTGCATCTGCCGCGGGTCTTGCGAGATCTCGCCTGCTGCAGACAATGAAGCCGGCAGAACAGTATGCTTTCACTCCACAACGCAAGATGATGGCGACGGTCCATCATGGTGACGGGCACTTTCTTTATGCCGTCAAGGGCGCTCCGGAAGCCGTCCTGAACGCGGCTTCAGAGGTTCTAGGAAACGAAGGTATCCGCGCCTTCACGGATGCGGACCGTGCCGCGTGGCGCGGCCGTCAGGAAGAGGCAGCCCGATGCGGCCAGCGTCTCCTCGCCCTTGCCTTCAAGACGGCAGCAACACCTTCCGAAGATCCCAATGAGGGTCTGACGCTGGTCGCACTGGTCTGCTTTCTTGATCCGATACGGGAAGACGTTCCAGGAGCGATCAGGGCCAGTCAGCAGGCGGGTGTCAGAGTTGTGATGATGACCGGTGACCATGCCGAGACCGCGGCGAAAATCGCACAGGACGCAGGCATCGGACCGTCCGGCCTGAAAGTGCTGTCCGGCCATGAGTTAAACGGGATCGACATGGCACAGGCGACGACAGAGCAGCGCGAACAGCTCATGGCGACCGATGTCTTTGCAAGGGTGGCACCCGACACCAAGCTGAACCTGGTTTCACTCTTTCAGGATGGCGGACATGTGGTCGCCATGACGGGCGACGGCGTCAACGACGCTCCGGCGCTCAAGAAAGCGGATATCGGAATTGCCATGGGTAAGCGCGGCACACAGGTTGCCCGTGAAGCGTCTGACATCGTCCTGAAGGACGACGACTTCGCGACGATCATCGCCGCAATGCGCCAGGGCAGGATCATTTTCGAGAATATCCGCAAATTCGTCGTTTATCTGATGTCCTGCAACGTCAGCGAGGTGTTGATTGTCGGCATTGCGGTTGGTGTTGGCCTGCCTGTCCCGCTCCTGCCACTTCAGATCCTGTTCCTCAACCTGGTGACCGATGTCTTCCCCGCTTTTGCCCTGGGGCTCGGAAAGGGGGAAGACGGGGTAATGCAGCGCCCGCCGCGGGACCCCGGTGAGCCTATCGTCGACGGGTCCCGCTGGATGTTGATCGGTTATATCGGTTGCACGATTACGTTTTCGACGCTTGCTGCATTTGTCATCGCGTTGTTTCTGCTTGGTTTGGAAACGGAGAGAGCCATCACGGTTACCTTTCTGACGCTGGCACTGTCACAGCTCTGGAACGTCTTCAACATGCGTGCCGCAACAGGCCCGTTCTGGAAAAGCGATGTCCTTCGCAATGGTTATGTCTGGGGCGCTATCTCGTTGTGCCTCTCACTTGTCGCAATGGCACTTCTGAATACGGATCTGTCAGCGCTTCTGGCATTGCCATGGCCAGGACTGACGGGTCTCCTGGTCGCTGGCACGATGAGTTTTCTGCCGTTGGTTCTCGGACAGGCCTGGATAAGCCTTGCGGCCCGCAACAGCGGTTCGAAGTAAGTTATCGCTGTTCGAGTTTGTTTGGCTTTCGGAAGCAGGGTTTGCCGGGGCTTGGTTGTGCTCCTGCAAACCCTGCGTTCCACGACCGGATTACATCGGCGGCATGATGACCTTGTCGATCACGTGAATGACGCCGTTGTCGGCTGCCACATCTGCTGTCACGACATTGGCGTCGTTAATCATCACGCCATTGTCGAGGTCTACCGTGATTTCGCTGCCTTCCACGGTCTTCGCCATCATTCCATCCGAAAGATCTGTCGAGAGAACTTTGCCTGGAACCACATGGTAAGTCAGGATGGCGACAAGCTTGTCCTTGTTTTCGGGTTTCAGAAGGTCGTCAACGGTGCCGGCCGGCAGCGCGGCAAAGGCTTCGTCGGTGGGCGCAAAAACGGTGAAGGGACCGTCCCCTTTCAGGGTTTCAACAAGGCCTGCGGCCTGAACGGCGGCAACGAGCGTGCCGAACGAGCCTGCGCCAACAGCCGTGTCGACAATATCGGCGGCTTTCGCCGGAAGAGACACCACGGAAGCAACGATGCCGATTGCAAGATACTTGGCGAATTTCATCTGATCCTCCTTGTCACGTTCTGAAGCTGGCTTTGCGCCAGCCACCCCAGTACGCGGACGCCCTGAAAGGGGATCTGCTCAAAAGAGCGGTCATTGAACACATTAATTTCAGGACGATTTGATGATCCAAAAGTGATCCGGAAGCCGGTTTGCGCAATCACAAAAAGAGCAAGGCGTGACGACATCGGCGCCCGCGATCTGCGCTTTTTTCAAACAAAAGCGGGCTTTTTCCGTCGAACCAATTGGGATTTCATTCGAACGAGAGGCCCTTGGCGCTTCGGCGTCGCGCGATTTCGCGATAGAGGGCTTCCGGACTGACAGCAATCTGTCGGGCAATCTGGTGCCATTCACCTTTCGGCGGCAATGTGCCGTGCCAGGCGAGCCAGGCATCCAGACGTTCCGTGACTGTTCTGAGGGCCAGAATTTCGCTCCTCAGGCGAGTTGTCTGCACCTCGCGGGCAAGCCGTGCCGCCCAGGCTTCTGACAGTTTCGGGTCAGCGCGAAAAAGGTCGAGGAAGCGCCGCCTCGAGATCCCAAGTACGCAGGCATCTGATCGGACGATCGCGTCGCAGTGATAAGTTTCGGCAAAAGCAGAGGCTTCAGCCACGACTGCACCTGGAAAAGCGCGTTGTAGAACCAGTGCGGCTCCCCCTGTCTGGTGTCGGACAAGCTGAATTTCACCAGCGGTCACCAGAAACAGGTTTTCCACCTTGCTGTTTTGATGGAACAGATACGCTCCCGCCGGCACCCGGCGCTCAAAGGTTCCGGACGTTTCAAAGAAGGAGGGTATATCCATCGACATGATAGCTATCATGTTCTGATTTTAGTTCCTCAGGCAAGATGGGACGCAAAGCAAAGGAGAAACCATGAGCCGGTACATTCTTGCCCTGACCGCCGCCATCATCGTGTGCAGCGCTCCGGTCCTGGCCCAGACCGAGACCCAGACAACCCAGCATCATGACCATTCTGCCGCGCAGCATGCGGCACATGGCACCAAAACATCATCCGCTAAGGCGGTTCCGCGTGAACCGGGACAGTCCGCTTTCGCGGCAATTCAGGAAATCGTGGCGATCCTTGAAGCAGATCCTGAAACAGACTGGTCCAGGGTCAATATCGAAGCACTACGAAACCATCTTGCCGACATGGACAACGTCACCTTGCGGGCAGATGTAAAAACCTTGCCGGTCGATGATGGTTACCGGTTCACCGTTACGGGAGACGGCGATGTCACCAACTCGATCAGGCGGATGTTGACGGCCCATGCCGCCACCATGAACGGAACCCGTGGTTTCCGCTATGAAGTGGCGGAAGTGCCCGGCGGCGCAATTCTGTCGGTTTACGTCAGTAAGCCCTCAGACCTGCAGAAGCTCTCGGGGCTCGGGTTTATCGGCGTGTTGACACTGGGAGCGCATCATCAGGAACACCATCTCGCACTGGCGTCCGGCCAATCGCCCCATCACTGACCCCGGTCGTGATTTGGGTTCAAGAGCCGAAACATATTCTGGAGACGCGGATGCATCGAGGAAAAGACCCCCTCTCCGGACAACCACGGCAGCAAGAGCGTGAGAGGTCGTTTCCGTGAGGTTCACGACCGCGGCGCCTTTCGGGAGCCTGTCCTGTGCCTCTTTCGCACCGAGGTCCATCTTCAAGTGCCGGACCCGGTCGGTATCTGTGCCGCCTTTCCTTCAGACCAGATAAATCCGGCAATCCGTGTTTTCGTTCAAGAGGTTGACCACCCGGCGACCTACGTCGCCGGGGCCGCCCAGCCGAACAATGGATGAAAACATCAGGCAATGTCCCCGGAGAAGAGGGATAAAATTCTTACGGGGTTTGCTGCAACAGTTCGGAGCTGTAGCCGGCCTCCTTGAGAACGCCTGCGATTTCCTGTGCGGACCGAATGCTCGTCACGGTCACGGTCCTGTTCGCCAAGTCGAATTCGACATGGGCAGATCCGTCCGCCTGCTCAATGGGCTTGCCGATGGTTGCCTTGCAGTGACCACAGCTCATATCTGGAACGCTGAACTTCATGATTGGCTCCGTAGTTGATCGATTTTCTGTTTTTCCCGGTTCCAGCGGCTGGAAGGTCAAGAAGAAAAACGTTTGAAAAATATCTTGAACGATCCTTGACCTTCCAGTGACTGGAAGCCTCATTTGAGGGAAATCGAACAATCTATGCCGGAGTTGGACCCATGTCTGGGCAACAGAAATTCTCCTTGTCGGTTCAGGGAATGTCATGCGCATCGTGTGTCGGACGCGTCGAGCGCGGCCTTGCGGCTGTCGAAGGGCTTGAAGATGTCGGCGTGAACCTGGCAACTGAAAGCGCGCAGTTTACGGCCACCCCTGACAAGATCACCGCAGCGGTCGCCAAACTGGATGATCTCGGCTATCCGGCGCGAACGCAGACGGTCACGCTGACTATTCAGTCCATGTCCTGTGCCTCTTGCGTCGGACGTGTCGACAAGGCGTTGCAGGCGGTGCCCGGGGTCCTCAGTGCCAGCGTCAATCTTGCGGCCGAAACGGCAACGATCGTCTTTGCAGAAGGTGCCACAACCGTTCAGGAGCTGGTGAAGGCCAGCACGGATGCCGGCTATCCCGCAAGTCTGGCAGACGCAGGAACGTCTCAGGATCGCAGCGAGCGCAAGGCGGAAGAAGCCCGTGAGCTGGCGCGCAAGATGGCGATTGCCGCAGCCTTTGCCCTGCCCGTGTTCCTGATCGAAATGGGCGGGCATCTGATCCCCGCTTTTCACCACCTGATCGCGGTGACCATTGGTCAGCAAATGAGCTGGATCCTGCAATTCGCGCTGACGAGCGTGGTCCTTTTCGGTCCGGGCCGGTCGTTCTATCTGAAGGGGGTTCCGGCGCTCTTGAAGGGGGCGCCGGACATGAACAGCCTGGTGGCCGTGGGAACCGGAGCGGCCTATCTCTATTCGGTGGTTGCCACCTTCCTGCCGGATCTGGTGCCCGCCGAGGTTCGCGCCGTTTATTTCGAGGCGGCCGCCGTGATTGTCGTCCTGATCCTGCTGGGCCGCTTCCTGGAGGCCAGGGCAAAGGGGCGCACCGGTGCGGCCATCCAGAGCCTGTTCGGCCTGCAGGTCAAGTCGGCCCGGGTGCTGCGGGACGATGAGATGGTGGAAGTGCCTATCGAAACGCTGGCCATTGGCGACATCGTCGTAGTGCGCCCTGGAGAGCGTCTCGCGGTTGACGGTGAAGTGGTCGAAGGTTTCTCCCACGTCGATGAAAGCATGATCACCGGCGAGCCCGTGCCTGTCGCGAAATCGGCTGGCAGCGCGGTGACTGGGGGCACGGTGAATGGCACTGGAGGACTTCAGTTCAAGGCAACGCGTGTCGGCGCCGATACGACCCTTTCGCAGATCATCCGCATGGTCGAGGAAGCCCAGGGCGCCAAGCTGCCGATCCAGGGGCTGGTGGACCGCATCACGCTGTGGTTCGTTCCCGCCGTCATGGCCGTTGCCGTGGCCACGGTCCTGGTGTGGCTGACTTTCGGTCCGGACCCGGCATTGACGCTGGCCCTTGTGGCCGGTGTGTCGGTGCTCATCATCGCGTGTCCGTGTGCCATGGGCCTTGCAACGCCGACATCGATCATGGTGGGCACCGGCAGGGCAGCCGAGATGGGCGTCCTGTTCCGCAAGGGGGACGCTCTGCAGCAGCTTGCCGACGTCGACATTGTTGCGCTGGACAAGACGGGCACCGTAACTGAGGGCCGGCCGGAACTGACCGACCTCGTCCTGGCGGACGGTTTTGAACGCTCTTTCGTCCTGTCTCGCATTGCCGCAGTTGAGGCTCGCTCTGAGCATCCTGTTGCCGAGGCCATCGTGCGGGCAGCGGGCAAGGAGAGCGTGGAAAGGTTCGCGGTCAGTGAGTTCAACTCCATCACCGGTCATGGTGTTTCCGCTATTGTGAACGGTCAACGGGTGCTCGTCGGCGCTGACCGGCTGATGAAGCGCGAAGGTATTGCGACCGATGCGCTGGTGGACGAGGAGGTCAGGCTGGCGACCCGTGGGCGCACAGCTCTCTATGCAGCCATTGACGGCAGAATTGCAGCTGTTGTCGGAGTTGCCGACCCGGTCAAACCATCGAGCCGTGCCGCAATTGCAGCGCTTCATGGGCTGGGGTTGAAGGTCGCGATGATCACCGGCGACAAACGGGAAACCGCCGAGGCAATTGCCGCGGAAACCGGGATCGACATCGTCATCGCGGGTGTTCTGCCCGACGGCAAGGTTGACGCCCTGACTGAACTCAAGGGCGACGAGGGCCGTATCGCCTTCGTTGGAGATGGCATCAATGATGCCCCTGCCCTCGCCCATGCCGATGTCGGTATCGCGATCGGCACAGGTACCGATGTGGCGATTGAATCCGCCGATGTCGTGCTGATGTCGGGCGATCTGAGAGGCGTCGTGAACGCTTACGAAGTGTCGCGCCGCACCATGCGCAACATCAAGGAAAACCTGTTCTGGGCATTTGCCTACAACACGGCCCTGATCCCGGTGGCCGCCGGAGCGCTTTATCCAGCCTTTGGCCTGTTGCTGTCACCCGTTCTTGCAGCAGGCGCCATGGCGTTGTCGTCGGTGTTCGTCCTCACCAATGCTTTGCGACTTCGCCGGATCGCGCCAGTGATGGATGAAGCAAGGTCCAGGGTCGCTTTCACGCCAAGTGCCGAAGCCGCGCCTGCTGAATAGGAGGGGGTGACATGAACATTGGAGAACCTTCGCGCCAGTCCGGGCGACCGACCAAGATCATACGCTGCTTTGAGGACATCGGCCTGAGTGCCCACAAGACAGCCTCGATCAAGCTTTAACGGTGCGGATCGGCAATATGCCGACCAGACAAGGGTTGACCGGGGCGCAGGTTCACCGGATTGTGACACAGGTTCGGGTTCGTTGCTGGCAAACAGGATCCAGTAGGTCATTGCTGATGCGGTTGCAGTCTTGCTTTTGGACGACTTTGAAAATGCTCCTCGTGGCGGCCTTCGTTGCTGCCGGAGGATCGTTCAGTCATTCGCTTGCCGGAACTGCCCACGAACACTCACATGAAACCGCTGCCGCCTCCGGCGGCGATATTCCCCACGATCATGCTTCAAACCATTCCGATCATAATGTGGCAGATCATGAAACCGTGCATTGTGGGGCCTATTTGCTGGCGTTGACGGATGACGAGCATCTGAGCATCCCTGACCTCATCGAAGACAGCGTCCGTGATACCGTGGTGTCCAATGTGTCCCGGGTGTGGAAGATTGATCCGCCTCCCCCGCGACCGGCTCCTTTATCCGTTTGAAATCGCTTGAGGCGGAATATCCGCCACGCAATCTGGATACAGGACAAGATCAATGAAACTTACGGTTATATCAGTGACTGGCGCGCTGTTGCTTGCAGGCGTTGCCGGCGCTTTTGCACATGGTGGGGCGTCCGGAATCGTCAAGGAACGCATGGACGCGATGGATGAGATGGGCGACGTGATGAAGTCGCTGACTGCCATCATGCGTGGAGAAAAGGACTATGATGCGGACGCAGTGCGTGAGGGCGCTGCGGTTATCCAGTCCCATTCCGGCGAGGCCCTGACCAAGCTGTTCCCGGAACACAGCATCGAAGGCCCATCGGAGGCGAAACCGGAAATCTGGACTGACTGGGAAGAATTCTCTGAGCTCGCAAAACAGCTGGACGTTTTTGCAGCAGGACTTGGCGCAGCGGCCGAAAACGGCCTGGCACACGGCAAGGGCGGTGCAGGTATGACGGGTCAGTCGGGCATGATGGGGCAAGACACCATGATGGGTGGAAATTCCATGATGTCCCAGGGTGGTATGATGGGCTCCGGAGGAATGATGGGGTCGGGTGGCATGATGGGGAACGCCGGTCACATGGCCGATCCCGAAATGCTGGCCCAGATGCCTGCGGACGGGCTTTTCAACATGGTCGCGCAGACCTGTTCGGCCTGTCACTCAAAATTCAGGGTCGAGAAAAACTGATCGATGCGCCTCTGGCTCATTGTTGCGATCGTTGCTCCCGCGTTGGCGGGAGCGGCGTTCGCCGTGCTGTACCTCTGGCCTGTCGACAAGCCCGAACGGATCGAAGTCCTTGCCGGCGATCCGGGCCGCGGCGCCTATCTTGCCAGGATGTCGGGATGTATCGCCTGCCATACCAATACGGAAGGTGGCGGGAAACCTCTGGCTGGCGGTGTCAGGCTGCCGACAGACTTCGGTACGTTCTATTCGCCCAACCTGACGACGGATCCGGATCACGGCATCGGAAACTGGAACTTGCAGGATTTTGCAGCGGCGGTGCGACAGGGTATTTCGCCGGAAGGAGAGCCCTACTATCCGTCGTTTCCCTATCCGTTTTACGGTTCCTTTACCGACCAGGATATCGCGGACCTGTGGGCAGCCTTCAAGACGGTTCCCCCCGTTGCTGAAGCATCGACACCACATGACATGTTGCCGCCATTCAATCTCAGAATGGGTCTGAAACTCTGGCGCGGACTGTTTTACGTGCCGGAGACATTCGACCCGGATCCTGCGCGCTCTGATCTCTGGAACAGGGGCAAGTTCATTGTTGAGGGACCGGCTCATTGCGGCGCTTGCCACACCCCTAGAAATGCCGCTGGTGCACGTCAGGCGGAATTGGCTCTGCATGGCGCCAGCGAACTGCCTGACGGCGGCAACTCTCCACCCATCACGAGTGCCGCGCTGAAGAGACAGGGCTGGACGATAAGTTCTCTTCAGTATGCTCTGAAAACCGGGATCATGCCTGATGGGGATGTCTTTGGCGGCTCCATGGGCGAGGTCGTGCGCGACGGCACTGCTTTCCTTTCCGAAGAGGACAGGGAAGCAATCGCAACCTTTCTCCTGGAGAGGGACGGCTGACCGTCTGAAGGAGAGAAACCATGAGAAGCCGCATCTTGCTCGGTGCACTTTCTGCGGCAGTGGTGATTGTCGTCGCCAGTGCCATTTTCCTTCTGGCACCTCCCGATGTTGACGAAAGTGTCGTCCGGCTGAAGCCGGGCGACCTCAAGCTTGTGCGTTTGGGAGCAGACATTTACGCGCAGAATTGCGCAGCTTGTCATGGAGACGGCCTGAAAGGAGAGCGCGACTGGATGGACGCCAATCCGGACGGTTCCCTGAAGGCCCCGCCGCACGATGAAACCGGGCACACCTGGCATCATCAGGACGACCTGTTGTTCCGTATCACGAAGCATGGCACCGCGAAGGCGGTTGGCCTTGAAAATTTCAATTCGAACATGCCGGCGTTCGAAGGAGTGCTGACAGATACCGAAATCATCGCCGTCCTGTCCTGGATCAAGGCACAGTGGCCGCAGGAAATTCGTGAAAGGCATGACCTCATCAATGCGCAAGGAGGAGCCCCATCGTCTTGAAGGCCGTGCGTTTTCGCCATACGGCTATGAAGCATTGCGGTTGCGGCACAGGTTTGATCGCAAGGCGTGGTGAAGCTGGACGGCTGGAGAGTTAAGTGATTTCGGTACTTGCCAATCAAACCTACCGCCATCTTTTTTTCGCGCAGGTCATCGCGTTGTTCGGCACAGGTCTGATGACGGTTGGCCTGGCGCTGCTGGCCTTCGATCTTGCAGGCGATGAGGCTGGCGCCGTTCTGGGAACAGCCCTTGCGATCAAGATGATTGTCTACGTCGGCATCAGCCCGATTGCTGCCGCTTATGCGAGCCGGTTTCCGCGTCGGATGTTTCTCGTCACGTTGGATATCGTCCGGGCTCTGACCGCGGTGGCCCTGCCCTTCGTTGACGAGATTTGGCAGATCTACGTTCTGATCGCCCTGTTGCAAACCGCGTCCGCGGCCTTCACCCCTGCCTTCCAGGCCAGCATTCCCGATATCCTTCCGGATGAAAAGGACTACACGAGTGCCTTGTCGCTGTCGCGCATGGCGTATGATCTTGAAAACCTTCTCAGCCCGATGATTGCAGCCGTCCTGGTTGGCCTTGTCGGCTTCCACTGGTTGTTCGGCGGTACCGTTGCCGGCTTCCTGTTCTCTGCCGGGTTGATCCTGACCATTCGGCTCGTCTCGCCGCAGGCCGACGCGGAAGAGCCCGCGTTCCGAAGAACCGTCAAGGGCCTGCAGATCTATCTGAAGACACCACGCCTGAGAGGATTGCTGGCTCTCAATCTCGCGGTTGCCGCCTCGGGAGCCATGGTGATCGTCAACGGTGTTGTCATCGTGAAATCGTACCTTGGTCTCGATGACACCGACCTGGCCTTGTCGATGGCGGCCTATGGCGGAGGCTCCATGGTTGTCGCGTTGACGCTGCCAAAGCTTCTTGCAAGCCGTTCTGAACGGTTCGTCATGCTCGCCGGCGGGGCACTGCTTCCCGTTTCATTGCTGATATTCGCCGGCCTGTTGGCGGTCCTGCCGGTGCCTTTCGTTTGGCCAGCCCTGCTGCTGGTCTGGTTTGCCATGGGGGCGGGCATGTCGGCGGTGCTCGTGCCCTCTGGACGGCTTCTTAAAAATTCCGCCCATCCCCAGGACCGTCCATTGGTTTTCGCTGCGCAATTTGCTCTTTCGCACGGTTGCTGGCTGATTGCCTATCCGCTTGCCGGCTGGCTTGGAGCAAGTTCCTCGATGTCTGTGACAATGGTCGTTCTCGCCGGTTTGGCTGTGCTTGGCTGGGTTGTGGCCGGCAAGTCCTGGCCTGCAGACGATCACAGTATTCTCGACCATGCGCACCCCGACCTGCCGGCAAACCATCCGCATCTTGCCAAAGCGCATGGAAAACGACACGCACATGCGTTCGTGATCGACAGCCTTCACCACACCTGGCCGGATCGCCAACCATGATGGATCTTCTCATCTCCTGGCAACGCTGGATCTATGGTGGTGTGCGGGCTTCGTTGCTGGAATTCAGCCAGTCGGGGGATTTCTGGCTTCTTGCGAGCATGATAGGGACAGGGGTGCTGTTCGGCGCCATTCACGCTTTGACGCCCGGGCACGGAAAGACGATCCTGGCTAGCTATGTCGCCGGAGCCAGAAGCAGCTTCGCCCGTGCATTTTCGGTCTCGACACTTCTGGCGGCAACGCATGTGCTCACAGCCGTTCTGATCGCCTTCTTTTCCTCCCAGCTCGTGGAAAGATCCTTTGTTGGTGGCGGCCGGGCCCCGGCCCTCGAGTTGATCAGCCGCGTCACACTGATCGGTATCGGCGCATGGCTTTTTGTCAGGGCAATCCGCTCAAGGCCGGGCAGGAAGCGAGCCGAAGGCTTCTGGGTGGCCCTTACAGCCGGTCTCGTACCTTGTCCTTTGACATTGTTTGTCGTGGTGGCAGCCCTGTCGCAAGGCGAACCGGGGGCGGGTCTGATGTTCGCGGCATCGATGCTTGTCGGCATCGCCTTCACGCTTTGTGCAGTGGCAGGATTGGCGGTTGCCGGCCAGCGCCTGTTTCTCGATGTCGCTCTCAGGAACGGCGCGACCCTCAGCGTGGTTTCCCGAGCGCTCGATGCGACTGCCGGAATTCTAATTATCCTTTTCGCCGGTATCCAATTGCTTGAATAGACGCGACCCTGTTCAGATCCGCATCAATCTCCTTGTCGCAAACGAAAAATTGAAGGGCCGACGCTCATATTCGCTTCTGCTTCGGCCTCGCCAGGCGTATTTAGGTCTCAGGTTGTCTTGTGATCGGATGAACTATCGCAGAACCGGGTGTTTCACGGTTCCAGATCAAGAACGGAAATTTATTAACCGCCCTTCGAAGGCTTGCTCAACAGCACCTATCAGGCACTTGTATTTGTGCTGGACTGGATTATATCGCGCAACATGACCCGACCCGTGCATCACATCAGCAGACTGGCCGCGACTATCCTCTTCGCGATTGCCCTGCTGTTTGCCGGATTTGCACCGGCTCACCAGGCAATGATGGCTCCTGGAGAACATGTTGCGGTCAATGCCGGCATGCCGTGTGAAACAATGATGGGTCATGCCTCGGCAATGATGGGCGATGAGATGCCGGACGACGGACAGGTGGAATTCGACCTGTGCTGCGGCGGTGCGTTGTGCGCTGCCGACACGGTTCGCGATAGCCAGGAAATGGCACTGGGTTTTGCCCAGGCCCTCGCCTTCACACAGTTGCCGCCTGATGCCCTGCACGTCTCGGACATCACCCTTCCCGAACGACCTCCCCGCCTCCTCTGAAAACATCGTTCCTCCGCAGATTTTCGCGGAGCCAGAAGTGATGGACATGCCTTCGGCAAACAGCCGCTGGCAACTCAGAGGTTACTATGCGTGGACGTTATACCGCGCTCAGCATCATCGCCCTTGCCGCAGGTGTGGCAGGCGGGGTGTTTCTTGAGCGCCTTTATCTGAACCCGGGCGACGGCAATGCGTCGGGGGGACCGGAAATTCTCTATTGGGTCGCCCCCATGGACCCGAACTTCCGCCAGCCCGGGCCCGGCAAGTCGCCGATGGGAATGGATCTGATACCGGTTTATGCCGGACAGGAACCTTCCGCTGATCCGGCTGAAGTCAACCTGTCGGCGGCCGAGGTCAATGCCATCGGCGTACGTACGGCTTTGGCCCGTGTCGGTGAAATCTCCCGGCAAATCGAAACCGTCGGCTTCGTCGGATACGACGAACATCTGACCAGTCATGTTCACACCCGGGTGGACGGCTGGATCGAGACGCTGAACATTCGCGCCGTTGGCGACCGAGTGAAAAAGGGCGAAGTGCTGTTCGAGCTGTTTTCGCCCGAATTCGGCATTGCCAGCTTCGATTTCCTGCGTTCGCTTTCGAACGGCAACGGTCTGTCCCTGGAGGCTGCCCGCAACAAGCTGCGCAGTCATGGGGCTTCAGAGGAGCAGATTGCCGAGATCGAGGCAGACGGCAAGGTCGCCCGCAGGATCAAGGTGGTCGCGCCGCGCGACGGGGTCGTTATTGCCCTTGCGGCCGCCGACGGCATGTTCCTGCAGCCCGGCGCTCAGGCCATGTCCATCACGGATCTCGACAAGGTTTGGCTGATTGTAGATGTCTTCGAGCGCGACATCGCGCGTTTGACGGAAGACATGCGTGCGGTCGCCCGCTTCGAACATCTGCCGGGACGGACATTCGAAGGCCAGATCGATTACATTTACCCGGAACTCGATCCAAAAACGCGAACCCTGCCTGTCAGGCTCCTGTTCGACAACGCCGAAGGTCTGTTGCGGCCGAACATGTTCGGCAACGTCAGGCTGTTTCCCAACGAGACCCGCACTGCCGTCACCATTCCCTCCGAAGCCGTCATCCGGACGGGAACAGCGGAGCGTGTTGTCATCAAGGTCGGCGAAGGCACTTTCAAGCCAAGGCTGATAACCACCGGATTGCGTGACAATTTTGGAGAAAACGGGCGCACGGAGGTTGTTCAGGGGCTTGAGCCTGGTGAAGAGGTTGTTGCTTCGGCCCAGTTCCTGATCGACAGCGAAAGCGCGCTCAATGCGGGCTTGATGCGCATGGCGCCGACGAACGAGGTTCCTGCGCGCGGAACCGGTGAACTGATCGCGCTCGACCGCGAAGCCCGGCTTGCAACCATCCGCCACGACAGTCTGGAAAGTCTCGACTGGCCCGCGATGACAACACGATTTCCTGTTGCGGCGTCCATCCCTCTCGACCGGTTGAGCGACGGCCAGCAGGTTTCCTTCAAGGCAGCGCGCGGCGCTGATGGCCTGCTGGGGTTGATTGAGCTCGGGTCAGACGACGGCATTGCAGCCACGGGGTCGGGAACCGTTCTTGCTGTTACAAGCGACGGCAAACTGACGATGGAACATGGTCCGATCCCGGATCTCGGCTGGCCCGCCATGCAAATGGACCTGGATGTCTCGGGCTTCGATCCGCAGTCGGTTCCGGTGAATGTTCCGGTCGAATTCGACCTCGCCAAGGGCGACGGCGGTCTCTTCTCGATCGTGGCAGTAAGGCAGCCGGGCGTTGCCGAGGATCCGGCGGCAGAGCAGGCCGAGGAAGTTGCCGACGACGCGCAAGCAGAAGCCGCACCCATCGTGGTGTCGGGAACGATCAACTCGATCGATACCGAAAACGCGAAGGCTACAATCACCCATGGCCCCATTGCCGAAATCGGCATGCCTGGCATGACCATGGCATTCGCGGTGGAAGAGACCCTGGATCTGGATGCCCTGCCAGTCGGCACGGAAACCACGCTCACCTTTTCAAGGCCGGACGGAATGACGATGGTCCTGGCAAAGGCAGAGCCGATCACGCCGCCGATGGAAGTCCGCGGCACCATCAATGCCCTTGATCGGGATGCAGGCACGGCCAACATCACTCACGGACCGATGGCTGAGATCGGCATGCCGGGCATGACCATGGATTTTGCCGTTGATCAGGCCGTTGTCGTTGGTGATTTGCCACTGGATCAGGAGGTAACACTCTTGCTCCAGCGCAATCCGGATTTCTCCATGACATTGGTCGGCGTCCGGCGTGAGGAGGGCTTGTGATGATTGCCGAAATCATTCGTGCTTCCATCGCCAACCGCGTGATCATGCTGGCAATCGCCGCCATGATCGCCGTCGCCGGTATCTGGGCAATCCGTGAAACGCCTGTCGATGCAATCCCGGACCTTTCGGACGTTCAGGTCATCGTGCGCACGCCCTACGCCGGCCAGGCGCCTCAGGTGGTGGAGGACCAGGTCACATTCCCCATCGCCACGGCGATGCTTGCCGTGCCAGGTGCCAGTGATGTGCGCGGTTTTTCCTTCTTTGGCGACAGCTACGTCTACATCGTTTTCGAGGACGGCACCGATCTTTACTGGGCCAGAACCCGTGTTCTGGAATACCTCGGTCAGATCGCTGCAAACCTGCCTGAAGATGTTTCACCACAGCTTGGCCCGGATGCGACGGGTGTCGGCTGGATTTACCAGTACGCCCTGATAGACCGCACCGGAAATCATGACCTTGCCCAACTGCGTGCCCTTCAGGACTGGTTCCTGAAATACGAACTTCAGACCGTCGACGGCGTGTCGGAAGTCGCCACGATCGGCGGCATGGTGAAGCAATACCAGGTGGTCGTGGACCCCAACAAACTCAGGGCCTACGACATAACGCTGTCGCAGATCCGAGGCGCCATCCAGGCTGCGAACCGGGAGACCGGCGGCAGCGTGATCGAGATGGGCGAAGCCGAATTCATGGTGCGCTCGACCGGTTACGTCGATGAGCTTGCCGATCTTGCCAAGGCGCCGTTGATGGTCAACGACCGCGGTGCGCCGCTGACGCTTGGAGACGTTGCCGACATTCGACTCGGGCCGGAAATGCGCCGTGGTGTCGGTGAATTCGGCGGCGAAGGCGATGCCGTCGGTGGGGTTGTGATCCTGCGCTGGGGCGGCAACGCGCTGGCAGCCATCAAGGCAGTCGAAGCACGGATCGGCGAACTGCGCAGCAGCCTGCCCGAAGGAGTGGAGATCGTCACGACCTACGACCGCTCCGGCGTTATCGAACGTGCGATTGACAATCTTCAGACAAAGCTGACCGAAGAATTCATCGTTGTCGTTCTGGTCTGCGCAGCCTTTCTCCTGCACTTGCGTTCCTCGCTCGTCATCCTGTTTTCCCTGCCTCTCGGCATCGCGGCTGCCTTCATCATCATGAAGCTGCAGGGCGTGAATGCGAACATCATGTCGCTTGGCGGCATCGCCATCGCCATCGGCGCGATGGTGGATGCGGCGATCGTCATGATCGAGGCGATGCACCGTCGGCTGGAACATGAAAAACTGACAGCGGATAACCGCTGGCGGATCGTGGGGGAATGTGCCTCGGAAGTGGGCCCTGCCCTCTTCTTCTCCCTGGCGATCATCACCGTCAGCTTCCTGCCGGTGTTCGTTCTGGAAAGCCAGGAAGGCAGGCTCTTCAAGCCGTTGGCCTTCACCAAGACCTACGCCATGGCGGCCGCTGCCATACTCTCCATCACGCTGGTTCCGGTGCTGATGGGGTACTTTGTCCGCGGGCGAATTCTTGCGGAGAACAAGAACCCGCTGAACCGGATTGTCATCTGGCTCTACCGCCCCTTTCTGGATGCGGCCGTTGCCTGGCCCTGGGCAACGACCATTCTGGCGGGTGTCCTGGTCGCCTCCATGTGGTGGCCCCTTCAGAGGATCGGCACGGAATTCATGCCAGCCCTCAACGAAGGTGACTTCCTTTACATGCCGACGCTTTATCCCGGTGTTTCCATCGGCAAGGCGCGTGAGGTTCTTCAGCAGTCCGACCGTCTTATCGCCACCGTACCGGAAGTAAAGACGGTGCACGGCAAGCTGGGCCGTGCCGATACTGCGACAGACCCTGCCCCGCTGACGATGATCGAGACGACCATCCAGCTGAAGCCGCGCGCCGAGTGGCGGGAGGGCATGACGATGGACCGGATCCGGGATGAGCTGGATCAGGCCGTCCAGATACCGGGCGTCACCAACGTCTGGATCCAGCCGATCAAGAACCGCATCGATATGCTGGCAACCGGCATCAAGACCCCTGTCGGGGTCAAGATCACCGGGGCCGATCTTGGCGTCATCGAGAAGATCGGCATTGAAGTCGAAAACGCGGTCGCAGGAATTGATGGCACTGCATCGGCCTACGCCGAGCGGCCCGTCGGGGGACGCTTCATCGAGATCGACGTCGACCGGGAGGCGGCTGCCCGCTTCATGATGAGCGTGCGGGACATTCAGGACGTCGTGCAGACCGCGATTGGCGGCATGCAGGTATCGGAGTCCGTCGAAGGCCTGGAGCGCTTTCCCATCAACCTCCGCTATCCACAGGACTGGCGCAACAGTCCAGAGCGCTTGCGGGAACTTCCGGTGGTCACGCCGTCCGGTGCCCATATTCCGCTCGGTGCCCTGGCAGAGGTCAGCGTTGTCGACGGACCGGGCATGATCCGGTCTGAAAACGCTCGACGTACCGGGTTCGTCTTCATCGACATCACAGGCCGAGACCTGGGCGGCTACGTTGATGAAGCTCGCAGGACGGTAGCGGAGAAGGTGCAACTGCCGCCCGGCTATTCGATCGCCTGGTCGGGCCAGTATGAGTACATCGAACGCATGCAGGAACGTCTGAAGCTGGTAGCTCCGGCGACCTTGCTGATCATCACGCTCATGCTGTTCATGGCGTTCAACAGGGTCATTGAAGTCGGGATCATCCTTGCCGCCCTTCCCGTGGCACTGGCCGGAGGTGTGTGGTTCCTCTGGTATCTCGATTTCGACATGTCGGTCGCGGTGATCGTCGGCTTCATCGCCCTTGCTGGCGTTGCGGTCGAGACAGCCATCGTGATGCTGCTCTACCTCAACCTGGCCTGGGAAAAACGCAAGAAGCTTGCGGCCGCGGAGGCCCGCTCCCTGACGGTTGTCGACGTAGAGGAAGTGGTTTTCGAAGGTGCGCTTTTGCGCGTGCGGCCAAAGGTGATGACCGTTGCGACGATCTTTGCCGGGCTGATCCCGATCATGTACGGCGACGGTACGGGCTCGGAAATCATGCAGCGGATCGCGGCCCCCATGGTCGGTGGCATGGCAACCGCCACCCTTCTGACCCTCTTCGTCATTCCCGCCATTTTCACGATCTGGAAGCGGCTTGCTCTCTCGCGGGTCAACCGTGAGCTGAGCACAGCCACCCCGGACATCAAAGGTGCGGTGCAGCCGGCCGAATGATTTTGCAACTCACAAAAAAACCCAAGAAAGGCAACTGAAATGAAGACCCTCATCCTCGCAGCATTCCTGTCCATGGCGGCCACTCCGGTCGTCCTTGCCCAGTCGTCGCATAGCGGCATGGATCATTCCAACATGCCCATGACCGCCGAACAGATGGACGGCGCGGTCCACGCCAATGCCGTCGTCAACTCCATCGGTGACGGCACGGCGAATGTCAGCCACGATCCGATTCCGGAAATCGGCTGGCCGGCCATGACGATGGATCTGCCCCTTCTGGAAGGCGCTCAGATGTCGGATGATCTCACCCCAGGTGACAGCGTGATCCTGATGCTGGTGAAAGGCGACGACGGCATGTATGCCATCGGCGGAATGATGCCGAAGTAAGATTTCGGACAAACGGCAGCAGCCCATGACACCTGCCTCGGGCTGCTGCCAATACCCTTCCAGTACCCTTCCGCCTTCCCCAAATAGGGGTTGGTGAAATACGCAATTCCGTTTTCCCCTGATGCCAGTTCAGAAGGCAACAAAGACATCGGGCTTGATAAGACTGGGACCAGAGCGATCGTTCTCTTGTCCTGATTTTTCAGGCTCTCTTTAATGGCTTTGTTGTTTTCTCGTTTGACCGACGTTCAGGTCTTACCGGTTCAGGAAAACGAAATGAAAAAGTCTTTGGGGCGGATTTTTGCCGCACATGGTTGGCGGGTGGCGGCGTTCGCGGTTGTTGCCTTTATTGCATTGTCTCCAGGTGCAGCCCGGGCAGAAAGCATGACGTTCGAAAACGTCTGCAAGGGCAACAACGCGGCATCCTGTTATGTGCGAGCCGAAGGGCAGATTACCGCGGAAACGCCCGCGCTCTTTTCCAGCTACCTGAAGAATGAGCATTCCGACGGCAACAAGGTTCTGCTGCACAGCCCCGGCGGTAGTCTGATTGCCGGCCTGGAACTGGGAGAGCTGATCCGTGCCAGGGGAATGGAGACGGAAATCGGCATCTGGAAGTCCGAGGGCACATTCGGGGACACGGTGGACGGCGGCTACTGCATGAGCGCCTGTTCCTACGCGTTCCTGGGGGGTGAAGTCAGACGTATTCCAGACGGCAACCGTCTGGGCTTCCACCAGTTCTACCTGTCCGGAGAGAGGGCTGGCCAGGTGCCGTCCAGCCAGGTGGACCAGGCACTGATGTCCGCGCAGGAATTGTCCAGCCGGATTGTACGTTACCTTCTGGAAATGGGAATCGATGCTCGCATCTTCGTTCTTGGCACGGGTGCGAAGCCGGACGACATGTTCGTTCCCGACGCGGCGCAGCTTGAGGAATTTGCCCTTGTCACGCCGGAAGGGTTCGGGGCGTTCTTTCTGGAGCCCTACAAGCAGGGTCTGGTGGCAGCAAGCAAGCGCAAGAGCGCCACGCGCCTTTATGATCTCGCGAGCCAGTTTTCCAGCTATTGCCGCAAGAACAAGCCCTACGTCCTGATCACGACCGATGGCGGTATACTGAACCCTGATAATCTGCCAACGACAAGCATAAACATGTTCTCAAAAGGACGTGGCATCACAGCGACAGCCACCAAGGATATCCTTCGGGTTGTCGGTGACAGCAGCGTCGAGGTCGAAATCAACGACAAGGTTGTTGAGCTCCTGTCGGTTAGCGAGCGGATCGAGTTCAGCCTGTTTCTTGGAATGTCGTCCGGTGGCGAGGTGCGCGGGGCGATCGATCTGAGCGACATGGACCGCAAGATCATCGCCGCCAGCTTCCATTTTTGCATCGGCTAGGAGGGTGAGCCCGACAAGAGGGCTCATCACATAAACGCGACATTGTTGAACTGGCTTCAAGGTGTTGTTTTCAGCGCATTTTCGCCGAAATTTGCACGCCTGACGGTCGATCGGGAGTGGCTCAAAGGTGGAGAATGACTGGGTTTGGATAGAGACTGTTAACCTTATTTTCCTACATCTCTCCCAAAGGCGTTCAACCCGAAACACTAGTCTTCTTTGTCCATGCGTATTTCCCGGAAGAATTTCTCACTTTCGAATTCGAACGATGCCGGCCAGCCAGCTTCAACCGATGATTCCAGTCGGAAAGCGCAGGGCGAAAACCCGCTCGGGCAACCCGCCGCCACAGATGGTGAACGGGTGGCTGAGGCGCGCCGGTTGCCACATGTTGCAGGCAATCCGCAGCAGCAGACAGGAGATGGAAACCGGGGGGTGGAAACCCCTTCGGACGAATCCTGCCAGAGCTATTTCTACCTTGCACCCAACGTTCGCTTCACCCGGACGCCAGACCGCGGTTCAAAGCAGCGATCTGCACCGGTAGAAAACGCGAGCGAAGTCAGCGCCAGTGAAACTGTTTCCCCGGTCGAGGTAGAGCCCGTTGCGCAGCAGCCGCTGGTCACGCCAAACCCCTCCCCTGTTATGCCCGCAACCATGCCAGTTGCACAGGTGATTGGTCAGCCCGCCGATGGTGGGCCGGTGAATGTGCAGGCGCCTGCCAATGACGCGCATTCTTCCACGGCGCACCTTGGTTTCCTGTCCGATCACGCCTTCTTTGAATTCATGTCCGACGATGCCATCAATCCTCAGCCGGCTGCAGAAGTGCCTGCGCAGAGGGTCGCGGAGCCGGTACGAGCCGTGAGGACGGCTTACGAGGAGGTGCCCGTCGCGGGACAGGGGGCGCGGCCACCGGAGGGAATCGTGTCGCTGTACAAGGTCGTGGAATGCAACGGTTCTGCATCCCCCACGCCTGCGCCTTCGTCTTCCAGACCGATTGCCGCAAGGCCAGCAAACCCGTCTCCGCAGCCTACCGGCCAAAGGCCGGCAGCACAGCAAAACCCGGAAGGCAATCAGGACGCTACCGGTCGGGCAAGAGTGTCGATTTCGATGCCAAGCCCCACACCCCGGTCCTTGTCCTCCAGCACGCAGGCTCTGCCGCCGATCGGAGCGGGATCGGGTCAACAATCGCTGTTCGGCGGCTACGAGTTTCCGTCAGGCGATCTGCTGCAACTGCCGCAGGATGGTCCGGGCTTCCAGATGACGCAGGAGCAACTGGAACGGAATGCGGGGCTTCTGGAAAGCGTTCTGGAAGACTTCAAGGTGCGCGGCGAGATCATCCACGTGCGCCCCGGGCCTGTGGTCACCCTTTACGAGTTCGAACCGGCCCCGGGCATCAAGTCCTCACGCATCGTCAACCTCGCCGATGACATTGCCCGTTCCATGTCGGCCATCTCCGCTCGTGTTGCGGTCGTTCCGGGCCGGAACGTCATCGGGATCGAGCTGCCGAATACGGAACGCGAAACCGTCTACTTCCGCGAATTGATCGATTCGACCAACTTCCGCGCGACCAGCTGCAAGCTTGCGCTTAGCCTCGGCAAGACGATTGGCGGGGAACCGGTTGTTGCCGATCTTGCGAAGATGCCGCATCTGCTGGTCGCCGGAACGACCGGCTCGGGCAAGTCGGTTGCCATCAACACGATGATCCTGTCGCTGCTCTACCGCCTGAAGCCGGAAGAGTGCCGCTTGATCATGGTAGATCCGAAGATGCTGGAACTGTCCATCTACGACGACATTCCGCACCTGCTGACGCCTGTCGTCACCGATCCGAAAAAGGCCGTGACAGCTCTCAAATGGGCCGTGCGCGAAATGGAGGATCGCTACAGGAAGATGGCACGGCTTGGCGTGCGCAATATCAACGGTTTCAACCAGCGTGCCGCCGCTGCAAGTCAGAAGGGCGAACCGGTTATCGTGTCCGTGCAAACCGGTTTCGACCGCGATACGGGGGAACCGGTCTACGAGCAGCAGGAAATGGACCTCGCTCCGATGCCGTACATCGTCATCATCGTTGACGAGATGGCGGATCTGATGATGGTCGCCGGCAAGGAGATCGAAGGCGCTATCCAGCGTCTGGCGCAGATGGCCCGTGCCGCAGGCATTCATCTCATCATGGCGACACAGCGTCCTTCGGTCGACGTGATCACCGGCACGATCAAGGCAAACTTCCCGACCCGGATTTCCTTCCAGGTCACCTCGAAGATCGACAGTCGCACGATCCTCGGCGAGCAGGGTGCGGAACAGCTGCTCGGCATGGGCGACATGCTGCATATGTCGGGTGGCGGACGTATCAACCGTGTCCATGGCGCCTTCGTCTCGGACGAGGAAGTCGAACAGGTTGTCGCCCACCTGAAAAGCCAGGGCCGGCCCGCGTACCTTGAAACCGTGACCGCGGAAGAAGAGGAAGAGCTGGAAGAAGAGGAAGCTGTCTTCGACAAGGGTGCCATCGCGTCCGAAGACGGTGATGACCTCTACGACAAGGCGGTGAAGATCGTCCTGCGCGACAAGCGCTGCTCAACCTCGTATATCCAGCGCCGCCTCGGCATCGGGTACAACCGTGCGGCTACCCTGGTCGAGAAAATGGAAAACGAAGGCCTTGTCGGTGCGCCCAACCACGTCGGGAAGCGCGAGATCCTGGCCGGCAAGAGAGAGCAGCCGAGCGAAGAATAGATACGCAGTACGATTGGCGATGTCGATCTAGTGCTGCGTCTCCTGGTGCCTGGAAAGACAATCCAGAATGAAATCCGCTCGCTTCTCGACATCCGTCTTCGGCAAGATGATTTTCTCGTAGCCAAGTTGGCCGTAGGCATCGAGCAATCGCTGGTATTCTCCGATAGCTTCATCCAGACCGTGCTGCCGGTCGGCGTCTATGGCGTAAATCTCCGGCCAGGGCGGTGTCAGGAATACCTGAAAATGAAATCGGCTCGTTCTGCCGAGGGTGTCTTTTACGGCCACGCCGGTCGCGAATTCCAGGGCAACAGCTGCGTCGATCAGACCCCGGTCGAAGAAGACCCATCCTTCAGCGCTGTTCAATCGCTCCCTGTCACGGAATGACATGTCGATCGCTCTTCTGGCGAAGGCTTCGAGATTGACCCAGGGAAGCGCCCTCCCCTCAGCTTGTTGCTCTTCGGCGACGATCCTCCTGCCGGGTTCCGGCACGGTTTCGAAACCCCGTCGTTCCAGTTCCGCCAAAAGCGTTGACTTTCCGCCACCCGAACATCCGGACAGGATGACGTGCCGGCGGTAGGTATCGTTTGGCATCATGATTTCCTTATCAGATGCGGGCATCTGGACTGTCAGGCGACACCCTTTGTTGGAGAGCGTCGCCATCACGGCAAAAGCTACGTTAAGCCTTGCCCACGTTTTGCCGCTGGACGCCAAGTCCTTCAATGCCCAGCTCGATCACCTCTCCGCCCTTCAGATAGATTGGTGGTTTCTGTCCCATGCCGACGCCCGGAGGCGTGCCGGTGGAAATGATGTCGCCCGGCTGAAGGCTCATGAACCGGCTGACATAGCTGACCAGGTGGGCGACACCGAAGACCATGGTCTCCGTCGACCCGTCCTGATAGCGCTTGCCGTCGACTTCCAGCCACATCTTCAGGTTCTGCGGATCGGAAACCTCGTCCCGGGTCACCAGCCAGGGTCCCGTCGGGCCGAAGGTGTCGCAGCCCTTGCCCTTGTCCCAGGTGCCACCGCGTTCGATCTGGAATTCGCGTTCGGAAACATCGTTGATGACGCAATATCCCGCGACGTGGTCAAGGGCTTCTGCTTCCTCGATGTAGCTGCCGCCCTTGCCGATCACGACACCAAGTTCGACTTCCCAGTCGGTCTTGACCGATCCGCGCGGGATCTTCACGTCGTCATTGGGGCCGCAGATTGCGCTTGTCGCCTTCAGGAAGATCACCGGTTCCTTGGGCACTTCCGCACCGGTTTCGGCGGCATGGTCGGAATAGTTGAGGCCGATGCAGATGAACTTGCCGACATGACCCACGCAGGGACCGATACGGCCTTCCTCGAGCAACGGCAGGGTGGCCGGATCGACGGATGCGATTTTCGCCAGCCCGTCCGGCGTCAGCGTGTCGCCGGCAATGTCGGAAACGAGAGCGGAGAGATCCCGCGGCCGGTTATCACTGTCCAGAATGGCGGGCTTTTCCCGTCCGGCGTCTCCAATGCGGAGAAGTTTCATGGGGTTATCCTTGGTTTTGATGTGTGGCTTGTGACATCAGGCGGCGCCTGCGCTACCGTCTCGAAAGATGTGATGTTCGATGGAGGCCGGTTTCATCTCCACGGAAAAGCCCGGCATCTGCGGCGGCATATAGGCGGCATTGCGGATGGTGCAGGGGTCGACGAAATGTTCGTGGAGATGATCGACATATTCGATCACGCGCCCTTCCCTGGTTCCGGAAACCGCAACGAAGTCGATCATCGACAGATGCTGCACATACTCGCAAAGACCGACGCCGCCGGCATGCGGCCAGACGGGAGTGCCGAATTTGGCTGCCATCAGCAGAACGCTGAGAACCTCGTTGAGACCGCCCATCCGGCAGGCGTCGATCTGCACGATGTCGATGGCACCGCCTGCAATCATCTGCTTGAAGACGATCCGGTTCTGGCACATTTCACCGGTTGCCACCTTCACCGGCGCCACCGCTTCGCGGATCGCGCGATGGCCGGCGATGTCATCCGGGCTGGTTGGTTCTTCGATGAAGTAGGGTTTGGCAAACGCGAGTTGTTGTACCCAGTCGATGGCCTGTCCGACGTCCCACACCTGGTTGGCATCGATCATGAGGAACCGGTCGGGCCCGAGCTCCTCCCGGGCGATCCTCAGCCGGCGGATGTCATCGGCGAGATCGCGCCCGACCTTGAGTTTTACGTGGGTATACCCAGCCTCGACCGCTTCCCGGCACAGCCGGCGCAGCTTGTCGTCGGGATAGCCGAGCCAGCCCGCCGAGGTGGTATAACAGGGATAGCCATGTGCTTCGAGCTGCGCGATCCGTTCCGCCTTGCCCGGTTCCGCCGCTTTCAGGATGGCAAGTGCCTCTTCCGGCGTGATCGCATCGGTCAGGTAGCGGAAATCAATAATGGAAACGATCTCTTCCGGGCTCATGTCCGCGACAAGACGCCAGACCGGTTTGCCGGCCTGTTTGGCCAAAAGGTCCCAGACGGCATTGACGACGGCGCCGGTGGCGAGATGCATGGCGCCCTTGTCCGGTCCGATCCAGCGCAACTGGCTGTCCGAGGTCACGTGACGCCAGAAGCGGCCGGGGTTTTCGGAGATCCAGGCAAGATCAAGCCCTGTCACCAGGTGGCGCATGGCCTCGATTGCGGCAACACAGATGTCATTCCCGCGCCCGATAGTGAAGGTCAGGCCATGTCCTTCAAGGCCATCGTCGTCGGTTTGAAGAACGACATAGGCCGCGGAATAGTCCGGATCGGGGTTCATGGCGTCCGAACCGTCAAGGGTTTCGGACGTCGGAAAGCGGAGATCGTACGTCTTCAGACCGGTGATTGTCGTCACGGGTTCACGTCCTCAATGAAATGTCAGATGGTCCAGCCGCCGTCGATGGCATAGGCCTGCCCGGTGGTATAGGTCGCGTTGGCAAGATGAACCGCGAGATCAGCGATCTCTTCCGGCGTACCGATCCTGCCGATCGGCTGGCGTGCGATGAAGGCGGCCCGGGCGGCTTCATAGTCGCCCTGGGCGCGCAGGCGGTCCTGCAGCGAAGGGCTTTCCACCGTGCCCGGGCAGATCGCGTTGCAACGGATGTTCTGCGCCACAAAATCGGCGGCAACCGCCTTGGTGAGGCCGATCACAGCCGCTTTCGTGGTGGTGTAGACGAAGCGGTTCGGCACGCCTTTCATGGAACTTGCAACGGATGCCATGTTGATGATGGCGCCGCCTCCCCGTTCCAGCATTGCAGGCAGCACGGCCCGAATGGTCCGGATCATGGAGCGCACGTTGAGGTCGACCGCAAAGTCGAAGTCCTCGTCTTTCATGTCAAGGATCGAGCCTGCATGAACGAAACCCGCCCCGTTGAAGAGGACGTCCACCGGGCCGGTTTCGGCAACGACTGTCTGTACGTCCATATCCTTCAAAACGTCGAGGTGACGGGTTTCGATCCCTGCTGATCCTTCGAGTTCGGAAAGGGCCGTTTCGTTGATGTCCGTTGCCACAACCTTCGCGCCCCTGGCGGCAAAGGCGAGCGCCGTCGCGCGTCCGATCCCCTGTCCCGCGGCTGTCACCAGAACGGTCTTGTCCTTCACCCAGTCTGTCATGTCGGCTCCATCTGCCCCTTAGGCGGGCTTGTTCTTTCGTTCAACGATGTGGATGTGATCGGCGACGAGAACCACTTCGTCGCTTTGATTGAGAACTTCCGTCCGCTCGACCACGCGGCCGAATGCCGGGCGTTTCGGGTCATCGTCCTTGGCAACGATGGTCACGCGCGAACGGATGGTGTCTCCGATGAAAACCGGCTTCACGAAGCGCATCCGGTCGTAGCCATAGGAGAAGGCAACCGGGTTTATGACGCTGGCGGTCAGGCCGACGCCGATGGCGAACACCATGGTGCCGTGGGCAATCCGCTGGCCGAAGGGCTGGGTCTTCATGAACTCTGCGTCCATGTGATGCGGAAAGAAGTCTCCGGTATGGCCTGCGTGGACCACGAAGTCGGTTTCGGTAATCGTGCGGCCATAGGTGATGCGCTCATGGCCGAGCTCATAGTCTTCGAAATAGGTCGTTTGTTCCATGACTTATGGTCTTTGTGCGAGTGGAGTTGCAGGGGAAGCGGAGGAGGCATAGGCCGCTTCCACCAGAGCCATCGTGTTCCAGGCGTCTTCGACCGAACTCACCAGCTCGGCGTCCTCGCCGGACGCAAAGCGCTGGAGATTTGCCATGCGGCCGACGAAAGCGTCCGGAAACCAGGCCCCTTTCAGGGGGACGGGGATCCACTCGTCTCCACCCTTCGGGCGGATCTCCAGGATGTCCGGTTCGCCGTTCGGATAGTCGAGATTGACACCGAGCTGCAGATAGGCAGCGCCTTCCGTGCCACACACTCGGAACTCGCAAGCCTGGTGCCGGCGGCCGAACTTGTGATCGTGATTGATGGAGAGCGCACAACGCACCTTGTCGCCGTAGTCGAGGATGGCGCTGGTGCGGGTCTGGGCCATTTCATGGGACGGATGGCCGAGCGATTTCGCGTGCACGCCTTTCGGGTCCCCAAGCACCTGCCGGATCAGGTCGAGATAATGGATCGAATGCATGGTGATCTCGATCCGGGGCAGTCCTTTCAAGAAGGCCCAGAGCTCCCAGGGCGTGGCGAGAGCCAGCCAGGCATCGAAATCGACAACTTCTCCAAGCCAGCCCTTGGCGATGGCGTCCTTGAGGGCGAGCATCATCGGTGCGAAGCGGAGCTGGAAGTTGACGGCGGCGATCAGTTTGCGGTCGCGGCAGATCCTGAGAATATCCGTTGCCTGGCGCAGGTCGCTGCCCATGGGCTTCTGGATCAGCACTGAGGCCCCTTCCGGTAGCAGGCCGAGGACATCGGCATGCACATGGGGCGGGGTGGCAAGGTCGAAGACCGCGCCCGGCACACTGGCTGCTTCCTCTGCGCTGGCAAAGGCCTTGATGCCCCATTGATCCGCCAGAGCCTGCGCTTTGCCGGCATCCGGGTCATAAAGTCCCGCAATCGGAAAGCCGCCTTTCCTGTAAGCGGGGAAATGGGCATCACCGACGATGGAGCCTGCGCCGAAAGTCACGATGGGGCGTGGATTGGCGGGCCTTGGCCAGTCCTGGGAAAGGCTGGCCGGATCGAAAGCTTCAGTCATGATGGAAGACCTCTTCCATCATCGCCCACCACTCGCCGTCCTTTCGGGTGTCGAGCGGCTTTTGGCAGGGCATGCAGACGCCCCACCATTCCTGCGTTTTCGGATCGGCGGCCATCTTCGCCGCGTCGGCCTCAAAGTCCGTGCCGTGATATTCCCAGTAGCCGAAGAGCAGATTTTCCGGCTCCTTCAGGAAGATGGAATAATTCCGGATATTGCATTTGGAGATCATGTCGAGGATCTCCGGCCAAACCGAAGCGTGCAGCCGCTTGTATTCGGCAACTTTCTCCGGCTCGAGACCGATCACCATGCCCATGCGCTGCATGACCTACGCCTCCTGCCGGGTGATTGTGCTGGTGAACTCGGGAATGCTCTTTCCGCGCACCGCGTCCCAGTCCCAATCGATGCCGATGCCCGGTTCCACGGGTGCGAGCGCATGGCCGTTTTCAATTGTCATGCGGCTATTGGTCAGTTCGTCGAGTTGCGGAATGTACTCGACGTATTTGCCGTTCTGCACGGCACAGGTCAGGCTGACGTGCAGCTCCATCAGGAAGTGCGGACAGATCGGCATGTCGAAGGCTTCTGCAGCATGGGCAACCTTCAGCCAGGGGGTGATGCCGCCGATCCGTCCGGCATCGACCTGCACCACAGAGCACGCTCCGGCCTGCATGTATTCCCGGAAATGCCGGATCGAATAGAGCGACTCGCCGACAGCGACCGGCGTCGAGGTTCTCTGCGACAGGCGCACATGGCCACCGATGTCGTCGGCGGGTAGCGGTTCTTCGAACCAGGCAAGGTCCAGGTCCCGCAGGCGGTCGGCGCGCCGGATGGCTTCATCAACGGTGAAGCCCTGATTGCAGTCGGTCATGATCTCATAACCGTCACCGACGGCGGCACGCACGGCGGCAAGCCGCTCGTAGTCCTCGGAGACATGCGGGCGGCCGATCTTGACCTTCGATCCGGTAAAGCCCTTTGCCTTGGCTGCAAGAGCATCCTCGACCAGGGCTTCGGTTTCGATATGCAGCCAGCCGCCTTCGGTCGTATACAGCGGGCAACGGTCCTTGGCTCCACCTGCCAGCTTCCAGAGCGGCAGCCCCATCTTGCGCGCACGCAGGTCCCAGAGGGCCGTGTCGATGGCGGCAAGCGCAATGGAGGAAATGGCGCCGATCGTGGTGGCGTGGGTGAAGAACTCCAGTTCGTGCCAGATGCCCTCGATCATGTCTGCGTCACGGCCGATCAGAACCGGGGCGAGATGGTCCGCAAGAAGCCGCATGACCGAGGATCCACCGGTGCCGATCGTATAGCTGTAGCCTGTGCCCGTCGCACCGTCCGCATCGGTGATCGTGACGATCGGTGTTTCCTGGCTGACGAAACTCTGGATCGCATCGGTTCGCTTGACCTTCGGAACCAGGTCGACCATGCGCAGTTCGACTTTTTCAATCCGTGCCATGCGTTCAGCTCCTCAAGGTCTGTTCGGTGGCGGCATCGAAGAGATGTGCCTGGCTGAGGTCGAAACTGAGATCGATCTTGTCGCCCGCGTGCAGCGCCTTCGGGTTGAGCATGCGCGCAATCCAGTCCTCACCAGCGAACTCCGCAAAGACCAGGGTCTCGTTGCCGAGCGGTTCGGTGATCGAGACTGGCACCTGCGTCGTGTGCACGTCATGGGCTTCGCCGGAATGCAGGCCATGTCCCGCGGGATACAAATCGTCCGGTCTCAGGCCGAACACGACCTTCTGGCCAACGCTGACCGCGTTCCGGAATTGCATCGGCAGCGGAAGGCTGGCGCCATTTGCGAAGGCGAGCTTGCCATCGTCGATGACCGCTTCGCGCAGGTTCATGGTCGGCGAACCGATGAACCCGGCGACAAAGCGGGTCTTTGGGCGCTGGAAGACTTCCTCCGGCGTGCCGACCTGTTCGATATGGCCGTCGCGCATGATCACGATCCGGTCAGACAGGGTCATGGCTTCCACCTGGTCGTGGGTCACGTAGATGACCGTCGACTGGACCTTGGAATGCAGTTTCTTGATCTCCGTGCGCATCTGCATGCGCAGCTTGGCATCAAGGTTGGAAAGCGGTTCGTCGAACAGGAACACATCCGGATTGCGCACGATGGCGCGGCCCATGGCAACACGCTGGCGCTGGCCGCCGGAAAGTTGGGACGGCCGTCGTTCCAGAAGGGCCTCGAGGCTGAGCGTGCGCGCTGCTTCCGCGACCGCCGCATCGATCTCTGCCTGGGATTTTCCGGCGATCTTGAGCGAAAATCCCATGTTCTCTGCAACCGTCATATGCGGGTAGAGCGCATAGGACTGGAAGACCATGGAGATGTTGCGTTGGCGCGGCGGCAGGTCGTTGACCACCCGGTCGCCGATGTGGATTTCGCCACCCGAGATGTCCTCCAGCCCGGCGATCATGCGGAGCGAGGTCGACTTGCCACAGCCGGACGGGCCGACCAGCGCGATGAACTCCCGGTCCTTGACCTCAAGGTTGATGGAATGAACCACCTCCAGTTGCCCGTATTTCTTGACCAGGTTTTTCAAAGAGACGGTAGCCATGTCTATCCCTTCACTGCGCCGGAGGTGAGGCCGGAGACGAGGTGTTTTTGTACGATGAATGTCAGGGTGAGTGCCGGAATGATCATGACCACGGCCAGCGCGCACATGCCCCGCCAGTCGATGGTGAATTCGGCGGTGTAATCCAGCAGACCGACCGGCAGCGTCTTGGAATTGGTCGACCGGGTGAGCTGGGATGCCAGCGCGAATTCGTTCCAGGAAATCAGGAAGGCGAAGATACCGGCGGAGGCGATGCCTGAACGCGCCAGCGGAAATTCAACCTGCCAGAAGGCTTGCCACCGGGTGCAGCCGTCGATCTGGGCCGCTTCCGCAAGATCCCGGGGGACCTGTCGGAAGAAACCGTCGATCAGCCAGACCGTGAAGGGCACGTTGAGTGCCACATAGGCAAGAATCAGTCCGAAGTGGGTGTCGATGATGCCGATCTTGGCATAGACGAAGAACAGCGGCAGTGACAGCGCGATGCCAGGCACGGTTCGCGTGAGCATGAAGCCGAGGAAAATCGCCGACTTGCCGCGGAACCGGTAACGCGCAAACGCGTAACCACCAGCCATACCGACCGCCAGGGCAATCACGGTCGAGGTGACCGAGATGATCAGTGAATTGCGGAAATACTCCAGCACCGGAATGCCGCCCTGGCCAACGCCGGAGAACATTGCCACATAGGCGTCGAACGACAGCTCGCGCGGGATCCAGACCGGAGGTTTGGCCATGATCTCGACTGTCGGGCGGAGCGAGGAAAGAACGATCCAGACCCCCGGCAGACAGATGATCGTCATGGCGAGGAACAGTCCGATAAGGTGGCCAACCTTCAGGAAACGGCCCTTGAGGCGATGTGCGGTATTCTCGTCCATGATCACCACTCCGCGCCGATCTGCTGGCGGGCCTTCGCGAGTTGCCGGAAGAACAGCGCCGTGAACAGGATTGAAAGAAGAATGGCGATGTAGGCCATGGCATTGGCCAGCCCCATGCGCGCGTCGGAATAGGCGGTGCGGGCAATCATCGTCCAGAGGATCTCGGTACGCCCGGCAGGGCCGCCATCGGTCATGATCTTGACGATGTCATAGGCGCGCGCGATGTCGAGCGAGCGGATGGTCATGGCGATATAGGCAAAGGGCATGATGAACGGCCAAGTCACATAGCGGAAGCTCTGCCACGAGGTGCACCCGTCCACCTTGGCCGCTTCCAGCGGCTCGCGCGGCATGGCCATCAGGCCCGCCAGAATGAAGATCGCGAAGA
Source organism: Roseibium algicola (assembly GCF_001999245.1). Classification (NCBI taxonomy): domain Bacteria; kingdom Pseudomonadati; phylum Pseudomonadota; class Alphaproteobacteria; order Hyphomicrobiales; family Stappiaceae; genus Roseibium; species Roseibium algicola. The sequence goes on from NZ_CP019631.1 coordinate 374,634, forward strand.
CCGCAGTTGACGACCAGATTTCCGCAATCAGGATGGAAATGAAGGCAAGCTGTCCGTCGATCAGCCAGGGAATGGCGATATCCGTGAGCCCGAGCGATTGCAGCGCGTTGTTCACGACGCCGATGTTGTCGTTGAACATGAACTTGAACTGGAAGCCGACCAGAACCGGCGAGAACATCATGGGAAACATCATGATGGTGCGCAGGATCCGCTGTCCGCGTGTGGCCTTTTCAACAAGCAGCGCCAGGCCCAGACCGAGCAGCATTTCCAGGTTGAGCGCGAAGGTTAGCAGCAGCACCGTTCGGCCGAAGGCGACCCAGAAATCCATGTCCGTCAGAAGCCGCACGTAGTTGCGGAAGCCGATGAACGTATAGATCGTGTCCGGCCGGGTCAGCCGGAACGGCGTGAAACTTGAATACAGTGACAACAGGAGTGGCACGACCACCACTGCCGCCAGGACGATAAACGCCGGCAGCAGCAGAAGCACATGCGGCGCGGGCTTCCAGCCTCTCATTCTATCCTCATATCGTTTTACGAAAGGAGCTAGCCGACCCGCGAATGTCGTGCGCGGGAAACCCGGCGGGATCAGGCGCGGCAGGGCCGCGCCTGTCCTTGAGCGAGCTTAGAGCTCTCCGGCATCCTGCAGGATTTCGGTGGCCTCGGCCGCTGCATCGTCAAGTGCCTGCTGGGGCGTCTTGTCGCCGAGAATGGCAGCCTGCAGCTGCGGGTAGACCGCGTTAGAGATCTCGATCCAGGACGGAGACTGAGGAACCGGGTAAGCGCCTTTGGCGGCTTCCTGGAAGGCCTGCAGAACTTCCTTGCGGAACGGGTCGTCGGAGGCTTCCGCGATCACCCAGTCCCAGACGGCGTCGCGCGTTGGCAACGGTCCACCGGCTGCTTCCTGCTTCTGGCTGTCCTCGTTGGTCAGGAACCAGACGAGGGAAGCTGCGGCTTTCTTGTTCTCGCAGTTTTCGGTGACGGAGAACCCGTGATGTCCCGACCATCCGGTCCGGGCACCCGAGGACCCCTTGGGCGGTGCAACGACACCAACATCGCCGGCCACCTTGGAAGCACCCGGGTCGTTGAAGAAGCCGGCCCAGCCCGGCCAGTCCAGGTTGATGGCAACCGTGCCGGAGGCAAATCCCTGGCCCAGGTCGTCCCACAGGTAGTTGGTTGTACCGGCGGGAACGGCTTTCGCTTTGTAGAGATCCACGAACCAGTTGAGCGCACGCACACCGGCTTCCGAATTGAACGCAGGCTTGCCATCTGCATCCAGGTATTCGCCACCTTCCGCGCGCAGCATTTCATAGAAACGGCCGTTGATGGCCTCTTCCTTGCCGGCAAATTGCGTGCCGTAAAAGTCCGGCGGATTGGCGAAGAACTCGGCCTGATCGGTCACCTGCTGCCAGGTGTCCGGCGGCGTCAGGTCATAGCCGTATTTTTCCTTGAACTTCGCCTTGTTGTCTTCGTCCGCATAAAGGCTCTTCTGGTAGTAGAGCGCGGACACGTCGAACTGGGCGCGCGGCAGCATCACCAGTTTTCCGTCAAGCGTCGAGGCGGAGATGTTGGCATCAACGAAGGCGTCGATTTCTTCCTTCGGCAGCAGTGCTGCAAGGTCGGTGTAGATGCCCGGATACTGGGGCGCGAAGGATGAGTGGTTCGAACCCACACACCAGTTCAACGCACCCACGGCGATGTCCGACTTGATCTCCTTGTCGAGGTCGAAGTGGTTCTTCTTGGAGATGACGTTGACCTTGGCCCCCGTCGCCGCCTCCCATTCGCCGATGCGCGCATAGAGCTTTTCGTACTGCTGGCCACCGATCAGCTTGGCATCGATCGTGACCCCGTCAAACTTGCCCGGCAGATCCTGCGCGAGCGCAGAGCCAACGGCAAAAAGAGCGATAACGCCGGCGGACGCGCCGGCCAGTAGATTTTTCATGAGCCTCCTCCCGAGACTTTCAAAGAAGGCGGGTGCCCGCCCAAACAACTCACTAATGAGTGGTTCATTTATATACAAACATGCTCTTCATTTATGGTCAAGCTGCTCCGGCGCATTCTTGTTTGTTTTTCGAGAAGGGTGTGCGTATATGAATATTGCACTTCATGGAGAAAAGTATGGAACAAGAAGAGGATCGATACCGGGCACCCGCCCTCGACAAGGGGCTCGATATTCTTGAACTTCTTGCAGGCATTGACGGCGGATTGACCCAGGCGGAGATCGCCAAGCATCTCGGCCGCAGCCCCAACGAATTCTACCGCATGCTGGACCGGTTGGTGCGTCGGGGTTACGTCACAAGGATCGACGGTGACCGCTACTCGCTGACGCTCAAGCTCTTCGGTCTGGCGCAGTCCCATGCGCCGGTCCGCCGTCTCGTTTCCTTTGCAACGCCCTTCATGCGAGACCTTGCGGAAAAGACGCTCCAGGCAAACCAGCTCTCCGTCTTCGACCGTGGATCGGTCGTCGTCGTCGCGCAGCAGGAGGCGCCGAGCTACTGGGGGATCTCAATCCGCGTCGGCTCGAATATTTCGCTCTACGACACCGGATCCGGTCACGTTCTTCTGGCCTTCAGGCCGCAAGAGGAACGCCTGATGATGATCAACGAATATTCCCGCAGCACCGAACATCCGACCGTCGAGAAGGAGTTCTTCGACCGGCTCGACCAGATTTCGGAACGCGGCTACGAAATGATGCCGAGCCTCCAGACTGCCGGTGTCTACAACCTGTCCGCTCCGATCCTGAGCCCGGACGGACGGGCCATCGCGGCACTGACTGTTCCTTTCATCACGCTGGTGAACACCCCGCAGGCCCCCGACATCACCGGGACGTTGGAACTTCTGACCAGGACCGCGCGACAGTTGTCGGAACTGACCGGAACGGACGGCAAATCGGCCGAATAAATTCTTATTTGAATAATCTATTTTCCTGTGGAAGGATTGCCCGGCTATTTGCGAGGAGGAGCAGCATGATCGTCGACACCCATCTTCATGTCATAGACCGGTCGGCTCTGGACTATCCGTGGCTGGCGGGTGTCGAACCGCTCAATCGGGACTGGACATACGAAACCTATGCCCGTGATGCGCGGCGCGCAGGCATTTCGACCACGCTTCACATGGAGGTCGATGTCGCTGAACCCCTCATCGAAGCTGAGACAGGATATGTCGGCACTCTGGCAAACCGGCCGGACAGCCTCATCAAGGGGGCAATTGCGTCCTGCCGTCCCGAGGAGGAAAGCTTTGCTGCCTATCTGGAGCGGCAGCAGGCAAATGAGCTTGTGAAGGGTTTCCGGCGTGTGTTGCACGTCATGCCGGACGAGTTGTCTGATCAGCCTTTATTCCGGGAAAACCTGAAGCGCCTTGGCGGCACGCGCTTCACCTTCGACCTCTGCGTCCTGCCCCGCCAGCTTGAGCGGGCAATGGAGCTCGTCGATCTGGCTCCCGACGTCACCTTCATACTGGACCATTGCGGTGTACCGGATATCGCCGCCGACGAACGCCAGCCCTGGCAGGAGCGGGTTACGGAACTCGCAAAACGCCCCAATGTCTGCGCCAAGATCTCCGGGATCGTAGCCTATGCCGATCCTGAAAGCTGGATTGCCGAGACCCTGCGCCCCTGGGCGGAGCACACCATTCAGGCATTCGGCTGGGACCGTGTTGTCTGGGGCAGTGACTGGCCGGTCTGCACGCTTGGTGGCGGCTTGCTGGCATGGGTTGCTGCGACCCACGCCCTGCTGGAAGGCGTCAGCGAGGATGAACGAACAAAGCTGCTGTCCGGAAACGCAAAACGTATCTGGCAGCTTTGACCAACTGAACCGCGCCCCCAATGTGATTGGAGGCGCGTTTGGACGGTTGTCCGCAGACGCATTGTCTTGGAAGGGCTTACTCAAAACTCCCGGCGAAAAGCGCATTGATGTCGCCGATGACGGATTGCGCTGTCTCACCACCTTGCAGGCCCAGGTTCAGCCGTTCTGAAGCTGCTGCCTGAAATGCCATGTAGCCCTTGTGGCGCGGACGGACCCAGGCGTTGTCCAGGGTCCGGCGGGTGTTGCGGTAAAAGTCGTTTGTCACATCATTGACGGTCTCGTCAGACCAGCCGTCCGCATGACCAGGCTGGCCACCGGCAGCTGCAAAAGGCCCGCGCTGCACTGGGCCACTTGCAATCCAGAGAGCGAAGTCTGCAGCGTTCGAGACATGGTTCGAAAATGCGGAAACGGCAATGCCGGTGCCACCAAGTGCGGAGCCCATCGGGCCGTTGTCGCCGGCAGCAGGGATATCGGCAAAGGACAAGCGTTTCGGCCTGAAGCCTTCGATACCGTAGTTGACGTAGCCGTAGATCAGGGGAACACAGGCAATCGGGCTGTCCGTCTTGCACATCTCCTCAAAGACCGCGATCGGATCCATGCCATAGCACCGGTCAGGAACGTGTCGCATCAGGTGCGAGATCAGCTCATAGACCGGTGCGCCGTTCTCAATCGAAACAAGCTCGCCCGGTCCTGTCGTCGTGCAGGGTGTTCCAAGGTTTGCCGACAGGGTGAAGAAGGTCATCAGCGAATGGGGCGGGCGCATCGGGATCAGCACCTTGCCCGCTTCCGCCAGTTCAAGGACTTCATCGAAGCGTGTGGGTGCCGCGCCGACGAGGTCTGCCCGATAGGCCTGGATCTGCGCGGCGGCGTCGATCGGATAGGCCCACTGGTGGCCTTCCCAGAAATAGCTTTCATAAGAACCGCCGACACTGCCATTGGCGACGGCCTGCCGGTTTTGCGGGTCCCCGTGTCTGTCGAGTGGAGCAAGACAGTTCTGCGTGGTGATTTCGCCAACGTGCGGATGGTCGATGACGATCAGATCATACTGGCGCGCGAGATCTTCGACCGGGTAGGATTCGAAGTCCTGAAGCGAGCGCTTGTCCCAGTCGATCCCGACACCCGTCTGCTCTTCCCAGAGCTTCGAGCAGGCAACCATGGGCTCGTAGCCGCGCGGGTGGCTCCAGGTCATTCCTTTCAGGCGAACGGCGCTCATAGGCCGAACTCCTTCTCGATCGCGGCCGTGTGTTCGCCGACGCGCGGTGCAGCCCGGGCGATTTTCGGACGGGCGCCGTTCACTCTCAACGGGGAGCGGGTTGTCAGGATCGAGACATTGTCTTCACGCTCGACGCGCTGCAGCAGGTCCAGTCCGTTGAACCCTTCGCTTTCCAGCAGGCTATCCCAGTCGAGCACCGGCGCACACCAGATGTCGGCGGGTTCGAAAACGGACATCCAGTCCTCGACCGTTCGTTCGGCAATCGCGCCTGCGATCAGCTTCTTGATCGTCTCGCGTTCGGAAAACCAGACCGCCGGATCGCCGCAATAAGGCTCGAGAGCTTCCAGCTCCATCAGGTCACGCAGTTTCGGGATCGGCGTCATGGCAACCGCAATGTACCCGTCCTTTGCCTCATACACGCCGTAAGGCGCGGAGAGATAGGCATGTGCGTTGCGGAAACCGGATCGTTTCGGCATGCGCCTTCCGTCGTTGAGATAAGTGGTCAGAACCTCGAACTGGAAATCGACCAGAGCTTCGAGAAGGCTGGTCTGGACATGGCTGCCCTTGCCGGTAACACCGCGCCGGACGAGGCCAGCAAGAAGGCCTTGTGCCAGGGCGGCCCCTGCAAACATGTCGCCGACGGCAAGTCCCATCGGTACCGGGCCGTCACCGTCGTTGCCGCTGAGCCACATGAGGCCCGAACGTGCCTGGGCAAGCAGATCCTGCCCTGGGCGGGCAACCCATGGGCCGTCTTCCCCGTAACCGCTGATCGAGCCGTAGACCAGACCCGGATTGATTGCCCGTACGGTCTCGTAGTCGAGGCCCAGCCGTTCGATCACGCCGGGCCGGAAATTCTGGACCAGCACGTCGGCCTTGGCGATCAGGCGCTTGAGACGGTCTATGTCCTCCGGCTTCTTCAAGTCGACGGCGAGGCTTTCCTTGCCGCGGTTGATGGCGTGAAAGATGGTCGAATCCCCGCCGATTTCCGTGTCGCTCAGATAGAGGCTGCGCGACAGGTCTCCGGAGCCTGGCCGTTCGATCTTGATAACGCGCGCGCCAAGATCCTGCAGGCGCAGAGTGGCATAGGGACCGGAGAGAAACTGGCTCATGTCGAGCACGGTGATCCCGGCGAGCGGTAGTTCTGAAGTGGAGTTCATGTCGGTTCAGGCCCGGTTTTCAGGTTCTGTCCGGTCCGCATGGGCGGCCGGATTGCGGTATTTCACAGTTTGCAGATGCTCGCAGTAGAGGACGAGTTCCCCTGCCCCCTTGAAGACTTCGTAGGACGCCCGAATGAGGCCCATCTCTTCGTATTTCGGCTTCTTGTCGAGGTTTGTCCGGACCGTATAGATCGTGTCGCCAATGAAGACCGGCTTGATGAAGCGCAGCTTGTCGTAGCCATAGGAAAACGCGTTGACGCAGTTGGTCGCGACAAGGCCGAGGCCTGCGGAGAAGACGAACGCTCCGGCAACCAGTCTCTTGCCGAAGACCCCTTCCGTTTCTGCGAACATCTGGTCCTGCACATAAGGGTGAATGTCGACGACCAGCGTGTTGAAGAGGTGGCTTTCACCTTCGGCTATCGTCCGACGCAGGGAACGTATGCAATGCCCCGGCTGCCAGTCTTCGTAAAACCAGTTTTCCGAATTCCAGACCGGGATGGCCGCATGTGCCGCCGGCATATCCTTCGGCAGCGTGCTGTCGACCCCGACCGTCGGTACGAATGACGTTTCCATGGCTCCTCCCAATTTCTTATGTGAATACTATATTCACATATGATTTTTAGAAGCAAGGGCTCTGTTCTTCCCGGTGCATGACTGGAAGGCGCTAGCGCAGGCCCTGCAGGCAATTACCCAACAGCAAAGAAGCTGCAGTGAGCTGGGTGTGCCGATCCATTCAGGGAATTGTTCGGGTGCGTGCGGGGTTCGTCGGGAATGGAACCGGAAGTGCGGCATCTGTCGTTCGGGCCGAGCGTTCAGCCGGCCATCAACTCAAGGATAAAACGGTCTGGTGTGCCGCAGCAGCCAACCGCAACCGGAACTGCAGTGCACGCAGAGCCAGGCGATTGCGGTGGGTTAAGTGGGTAATGGGGAGAATGACAGCCGGGCAAGACGGCTTGAGCGGCCATTGGCGTCAAGGCGCCGGCGAGGCTGAAGAAGAAGAACCGCGAGACTGCCAGCGATCCTGATGTGCTTTGTCGTCGTCCGTCGCGACAAGAACAACCAGCGCCAGACGCCTATTCGTTGGCGCTGTTCCAGCTGTTGAGGGATGCCAGGAGCCGTTCCAGGGAGGGCTTGATCCGATCCGCATCCGATTGGTTCAAGGCAGACAGCAGGGTTCTTTCGTGTTCCCTTGCCTCTTCGACCACTTCGGAGCTCAGCTTCTGTCCGGCGTCAGTCAGGTGAACGCGGACGCGGCGGCCATCGCCCTTGTCGCTCTTGCGCACGACCAGACCACGCTTTTCCATCTGATCGACGATACGCGTCATTCTGGATTGCTCCAGAAGGGAGTATTTCGCCAACTGCGTGATCATCAGTCCGTCCTGATCGAAAAGGCAGGCAAGAACCCGCCATTCCGGAACGCGCAGGCCCAATTCGCGCACGCGGAGGTGAAACTGGTGGCTTGCCGCTTCGCTTGATGCTGCCAGCAGATACAGCAGGTAAGAAGAAACGAATTTTTCCGGCGTCAGGGTCAACACCCCCTCCAACTATGCACCTGTTTTCAAAGTGTCATTTATCCCGGACAGATCGGGAAAAAAAGAGGCTTGACTCATTTTATATGAAATTTCATATTTTTTACAGGAGGAGGCATTGCGGTGAAACTTGTTCTTGAAGGTGTAGAACCGGAAACCGATCAGATTCGTGTTTTCAGGTTTCGGGCGGAAGCCGGCGGGTCATTGCCGGGCTATGAGCCCGGTGCGCATGTCAAATTCGATCTCGGCCCTCTGGGCGAACGGGAGTACTCCCTGATCGACTGGCCGGAGACTGATGACCTCTATACGGTCGCGGTTCAGCGGGAAGAGAGCGGCCAGGGGGGCTCCAAGGCCATGCATGCCCTGAGCGCAGGCCAAACAATCTCCGTCAGCGAACCGAAGAACGACTTCCCGCTTGCCGAAGATGCTCCGCACGTCCTGCTTCTGGCCGGCGGCATCGGCATCACGCCGCTCATTTCGATGGCGACCCGGCTAAAATCGCAGGACCGGTCTTTCGAGCTGCATTATTCTGCACGTTCGGCTGCGCGGATGGGTTTTGCCGACAAGCTGAAGAACGCCTTCGGTGACAGCGCCCGTTTTTACCTTGACGACACGGACCCGCTCGATCTGGCCGCACTGATGAAAGCCCAGCCCTCCGGAACACATCTTTATATCTGCGGCCCGAAGGGAATGATCGATGCCGCACGCGCTGCCGCGATCGCAGCCGGACTGGCGGAAGAGGCCATTCATGTTGAACTCTTCACCGCCCCCCAGGCGCAGTCCGGCGATGCGGCATTCGAGGTGGAGGTACACAGCACGGGACAGGTTGTGACCGTCGCCCCGGACCAGACCATCATCCAGGCACTGGAAGATGCCGGCCTCGACGTCATGTATGACTGTCAGCGCGGTGACTGCGGCATCTGCCAGACGGATGTGATCAGCGGTACGCCCGATCATCGCGACGTCGTGCTGTCGGATGCCGAGAAGGCATCGGGAAAGGTCATGCAGATTTGTGTCAGCCGCGCGAAATCCGCGCGACTTGTCCTCGATCTTTAGGGTTTCGCATTCCAGGGAGGAGCCAGCATGCAAACGGCCAGCCAAATCGCCGCTCTGTTCACGGGGCCGCAGGTGCATCGGGACGTCTACACGAGCCCGGAAATCTACAAGCTGGAAATGCAGCATCTGTTCGCAAACACCTGGGTGTTTGTCGGCCATGACAGCCAAACCCCGAACAAGGGTGACTATTTCACCACGCAGATCGGCGACCAGCCTGTCATCCAGGTGCGTCACTCCGATGGCGAAATTCACGTTCTTTACAATCGCTGCCCGCACAAGGGCACCAAGATCGCGATCGACCGGGAAGGCAACACGGGCAAGTTCTTCCGGTGCCCCTATCACGCCTGGTCGTTCAAGACGGACGGCTGCCTGCTCGCGATCCCGCTGAAGAAAGGGTACGAGAACACCGGCTTCGAAAACACCGAGAATGCCAAGGGCATGACGGCCGTCGGAGCGGTGCGGAACTATCGCGGTTTCGTCTTTGCCCGCCTGGCTGCCGAGGGCATCAGCTTCGAGGATTACTTCGGCGACAGCCTGAGTTCCATCGACAACATGGTCGACCGCTCGCCGAAAGGACGGCTTGAGATCGCCGGTCCGCCGCTGCGCTACATGCACAAGTGCAATTGGAAGATGCTGGTCGAAAACCAGACCGATACCTGCCACCCGATGGTCGCCCACGAAAGCTCCGCCGGAACGGCAGTGAACATCTGGAAGGAGATGGGCAACCCGGAACCGCGTCCGCCCGCGATGGAGATCATCGCGCCCTTCATGTCGCCCTACGAGTTCTTCGAGAACATGGGCATTCGTACCTGGCCGAACGGGCACGGGCATACGGGTGTGCATCATTCGATCCATTCCGACTATTCCGCGATACCTGGCTATTTCGAGGCCTTGAGCGAAACCCACGGCGAGGAGCGCGCGAAGGAAATTCTCGGCGAGAACCGGCACAACACGGTCTATTTCCCGAACATCATGATCAAGGGACCGATCCAGCAGCTGCGCAACTTCATTCCGCTGGGGCCCGACAAGACTCTGGTCGAAAGCTACATCTACCGCCTGGTCGGGGCTCCGGACGAACTTCTGGCGCGCACCGCCATGTACAACCGGATGATCAACGCTCCGACGTCGATGGTCGGTCACGACGATCTGGAAATGTACGAGCGCGCGCAGGAAGGCCTCATGTCCAACGGCATGGAATGGGTCAACGTTCAGCGCCTCAGAACGGAAGAGGAAGACTTCGGCAAGGAGGCCGTGGAAAACGGCACCACGGAACGGCAGATGCGCAACCAGTTCGATGCCTGGGTGAAATTCATGACAGCTACGATGGAGAATGCGTGATGGCGGTTTCCAGGGAAGAGGTCATCGACTTCATCTATGACGAAGCAAGAATGCTGGACGAGGGCCGCTATAGTGAATGGCTGTCGTTGTGGCTGGAAGACGGCCACTACTGGATGCCGCTCGACTACAAGCAGACCGATCCGCATCTGGTGACGTCCCTGCTCTACGAGGACATGTTCATGCTGCGCTTGCGCGTGGAACGGCTGAACGGGGCCAGAACCTTCAGCCAGAAGCCCAAGAGCCGTTGTCACCATGTCATCCAGCGCCCCTTCATCGACGAGATGGACGGGGATAGGATCGTCACCAACACATCCATGCATTATGTCGAAACGCGCCTGGACGAGCAGTTTCTGCTGGCGCTGACGGCAACGCACGAACTGAAAGTGGTCGATGGCGAGATCAGGATCGCCAACAAGCGGGTCGACATCCTCAATTGCGACGCCGCCTTCGGCAATATTCAGTTGCTGCCATGACAGCCATGACAGTTGAAACAGTTTATGAGGCCTTCGCTGCAACGGCGGAGAAATATCCGGACCGGCCGTTTCTGAACGTTCTGCCTGGCACTGCAGATATCTACGGCATACCGCCCGGCGAGCTGACATATGGCGCCGCGCGCCAGGAAGTCGACGCGCTTGCGCGGGACTTGATGCAGGCTGGCTATGGTGCAGGCATGCGTGTTGCCCTGCTTCTGGAAAACCGGCCCACGTTCTTCCTGCATTGGCTTGCGGTAAACCGGATCGGCGGCTCCGTTGTGCCGGTCAATCCGGACCTGAGAGCAGCGGAGCTTGAATATCTCATCGGCCACTCCGAACCGGCGTTGATCATATCGATCGAAGACCGCCACAAGGAACTTGAGGCTGCCGTTGCCGCTGCCGGCATCAAGGCGGCCGTGATTGCCCCCGGCGACCCGGTCCCCGGGCCGCGCGACCAGGCGGTCACCGCCCGGCCGCTGGAAGGCGAAGCCCGCGAGGCGGCTATCCTCTACACCTCGGGCACGACCGGCAAACCGAAGGGCTGCGTCCTTCCCAACACCTATTTCCTGCTTGCGGGCCGCTGGTATGCCGGTGTCGGCGGACTGGCAACGCTGACGGAGGACGGCGAGCGCATGATCACGCCCCTGCCCGTCTTCCATATGAACGCAATGGCCTATTCCTTCATGGCGATGGTCATGGTTGGCGGGTGTCTTACCGTTCTGGATCGCTTCCACCCGCGTGCGTGGTGGCAGGACGTTGCCGCGTCCCGGGCAACCTGTCTGCATTACCTGGGCGTGATGCCGTCCATGCTGATGGGGTTCGACCCTTCCCCCGAAGAGCGTGCGCATCAGGTTCGCTTCGGCTTTGGCGCAGGCGTCGACCCGAAGCTGCAGATTGCCTTCGAGGACCGTTTCGGCTTTCCGCTGGTCGAAGCCTGGGCGATGACGGAAACCGGTGCCGGGGCAGTAATCGCCGCCTCGGGTAAAGACCGGCTGGTGGCCCAGGCAAGCATCGGCAAGCCAGGCACGGGTGTCGAATGCCGGCTTGTCGACGACAGCGGCAGGGGGGCGGCTCAGGGTGAATTGCTGGTGCGCCACGCGGGGCCGGATCCGCGCTACGGTTTCTTCTCGGAATACTACAAGGACGCTGCCGCGACGGATGAGGCCTGGAAAGACGGCTGGTTCCATACCGGCGACATCGTCCGCCAGGGCAAAGACGGCAACCTGTTTTTTGTCGACCGCAAGAAAAACGTCATCCGGCGGTCGGGCGAGAACATCGCCGCCGTGGAGGTGGAATCGATCCTGATGCGCCATCCCGACATCGAGGCGGCCGGTATTGCCCCTGTGCCCGACCCGGTGCGCGGCGACGAGGTGTTTGCCTGCCTGAAAGTGAAGAACCCGAGCCGAGGCAAGGCCGAGGCGATCACACGCTGGTGCCTGGAGCAGATGGCCTATTACAAGGCGCCGGGCTACATCGCCTTTGTCGACAAGCTGCCGTTGACGCCGACCCAGAAGATCCAACGGGCCGCCTTGAAGGAATTGGCCCTGCAGCTTCTGGAGGATCCCGATACAATCGCCACCGGTCACATGAAAAAGCGGCAGGCCAGTTGATGGGGAAACGACAGAGCTATGAGGGCGTTGCGGTCACCGCACCGGTTTCAATTCCCTACCAGCGTTACTCCATCGAAACGGCCCATTGGTGGATCGCAAGCGCATTGCGCGGATCCCTTCAGGCCGCTGGTTTGAGGCCTGCGGATATTGACGGGTTTTCGGTTGCAAGCTTCACCCTGTTTCCGGATACGGCTGTCGGGCTGACGCAGCATCTGGGCCTGTGCCCCAGGTGGCTGGACAATATTCCTATGGGTGGTGCCAGTGGTGTGGTTGCCCTGCGGAGGGCCGCACGTGCAGTCCAGGCGGGCGACGCGGACATCGTGGCCTGCGTTGCCGGAGACACCAACCACATCGACAGCTTCAGAAACCTGCTGTCGAGCTTTTCCCGCTTTGCCCAGGATGCCTCCTACCCTTACGGATTTGGGGGGCCGAATGCCAATTTCGCGCTTCTGACCGACCGGTACATGCAGGAATATGGCGCGACACGCGAGGATTTCGGCAGGATCTGCGTTGCGCAGCGTGCCAATGCCCTGCGCAATCCGAACGCGCTGATGAAGAAGCCGCTGACGCTCGAGCAATATCTCGACGCCCGCCCGATCGCAGATCCGATTGCCCTGTTCGACTGTGTCATGCCTTGCGCCGGGTCCGAGTGTTTTCTCGTCATGTCCATTGAAGAGGCAGAGCGGCGGAACCTGCCCTATGCCGTGATCGGCGGAACAATCGAGCGCCACAACGCCCATGCCGAGGATCCCGTGCAACTGCGGGGCGGCTGGACGCTCGATGTCGAAGAACTCTACGCCATGGCGGAGTGCTCGCCGGACGACATCGATCTCCTGCAGACCTATGACGATTATCCCGTCATTTCGATGATGCAGATCGAGGATCTCGGTTTCTGCGACAAGGGCGGCGGCCCGGATTTCGTCAGAAGCCGGGACCTGACAATTTCCGGAGACTTTCCGCACAACACGTCCGGTGGACAACTGTCTGCAGGTCAGGCCGGGGCCGCGGGTGGTTTCATCGGCCTCGTGGAAGCACTGCGCCAGGTATTGGGCACGGCCGGAGGTACGCAGGTGGCAGATGCGACGACCGCGATGGTTTCAGGCTTCGGCATGATCAATTACGACCGCGGCGTCTGCACGAGTGCGGCCATTGTGAAAACAGGGAGCCCGGCATGAGCACACCGCTTTCCCCTCCCCACAAGAAAGATCCGCAAAAGCGCACGCAGTCTCCGCTACGTCCCCCGGAGGCCCGATCCCGCGCGGCTCTCGGCCTGACCGCGGCTGCGGCGGAAGGCCGTTTCGCTCTTCAGGTCTGTGACGACTGCGGCAGAGTGCAATATCCGCCCCGGGACGTTTGCGGAAGCTGTCTGTCGGCGGGGCTGGAATGGCAGGACATCTCACCTGCGGGCACACTGCTGGCAGAGACCCGGATCCGCACCTCGATCAATCTCTACTTCAGGGAGAGAACGCCCTGGCGCATGGGCTCGGTACAACTGGAGGCCGGTCCTGTGGTCCTGTGCCATGTGCATGGCGACTGCGAGCGCGGCGGGGAAGTTACACTACTCAACCGTCTTGACGCGTCCGGCCAGGGCGTTTTGCTGGCAGTGCCCAAGGACAGGACAAGCAATATGGAAGACGATCCGCAAATGCGTGCCCTTTCGGCCGACCCGAAGCACAGGCGCATCCTGATCACGGACCTGCGAAACCCGAACACGCCGGCTCTGGTGACGTCGCTGCTGGAGGCAGGGGCTTCAACCATCTTTGTCGGCGAGGCCGAAAGCTGGCGTCCGCACGCTAACCGCGATCTCTTGTCCGGGCTCGAAAAGGTCAGCGTGCTGCCGCTTGACGTCACAGACACCGCTTCGGTAGAGCGGCTTGCCGGGGAAATTGGCGGCAAGACGGATATTCTGGTCAACAATGCCCGGTTTCTGCGGCCGGGCGGTGTTCTGGCAAGAGGCGATACTGCCTTTGCGCGCGAGGAAATGGAGACCAATTATCTTGGTCTGATGCGTCTTGCGCAGGCCTTCGGGCCGGGCATGTGCGCTCGCACCAGCGATGGCGTCAACTCGGCGGTGGCCTGGGTGAATATCCTGTCAGTCTTCGCCCTGTCCAACTCACCGGACTTCGGTTGCTTTTCTGCCTCCAACGCTGCTGCCTATTCGCTGTCGCAGTCCCTGCGCGGAGAATTCCGTGCGTCCGGGCTGCGTGTCATGACCGTCTTCACCGGACCGGACGAAGACGACTGGACCCAGCCGGTGCCGCCGCCCAAGGTCAATGCAAAGGCTCTGGCAAGGTCTGTGGTCACGGGCCTGCAGCAGGGGCTTGAAGACGTGTGGTGCGGTGACGTTGCCATGGAGATACGCGAACGCTGGCGGCGGGACCCGAAAGTCCTGGAACGTGAACTCACGCAAGGGAGAGAAGGCGCATGAGCGGTCTGAACCAGCTGGTCTCCGGCCTTGCCACCGGAGCCGTCAGGATTGTGGATCTGACCCACACGCTCGATCCGGACTTTCCGGTCATCGTGCTGCCACCCGAGTTCGGTCAGTGCGCGCGTTTCCGGATGGAGGAAATAAGCGCCTACGATCACCGTGGTCCGGCATGGAAATGGCACAACATTTCCATGAGCGAACACACCGGCACCCATTTCGATGCGCCTTCGCACTGGATTTCAGGAAAAGACGTGCCGAATGGCTCGGTTGACGAGATCCCGGTCGAGGCTTTTGTCGGGCCTGTGGTGGTAATCGATTGCTCAAAAGGCGCTTCGGAGAACGACGACTTCGAACTGACGCCCGAGGTCATCGCAAATTGGGAAAGCGACCATGGCCGCATCCCGGAAGATGCCTGGGTGCTGATGCGCACCGACTGGTCCAAGCGCAGAGGCGCCGATTACCTGAACATGCGCGCCGACGGACCGCATTCGCCCGGACCGACGCCTGAGGCGATCCGGTTTCTGATCGAGGAGCGGAACATCCGCGGCTTTGGTACCGAGACCGTCGGAACGGATGCAGGCCAGGGGGCGCACTACGTGCCGCCCTATCCCGCTCACTACTTTCTGCATGGCGCGGGAAAATACGGCCTGCAATGCCTGGCCAATCTCGATCAGCTGCCCGCGACAGGTGCCGTGCTGATTGCGGCTCCCCTGAAAATCAAGAATGGAACCGGCAGCCCGCTTCGGGTTCTGGCGATGGTGACGGAATGAGTGAATTTACGGCAGTCGTTACCGGCGGCAACAAGGGAATTGGTGCCGATCTGGTCGAAAGGCTTCTCGGTCAGGGTTACACGGTGGTGTCGGTGGCACGAACCGCCCCGGAAAAGTCTCACCCGAACCTGCACTCGGTGGAAGCCGACCTTCTCGATGCACAAGCCGTGGCCGCTGCCGCCGGCACGATCGCGGCGGAGTTCGACGTCACTCATCTGATCCATAATGCAGGGCTCATCTGGCCCAACCTTGTCGAGGATGCCAAGCCCGAAGACATCACCGGTCTTGCGCAGTTGCACCTGGGATCGGCATTAACACTCCTGCAGGCGGCCTTGCCAAACATGAAGGCGCGCCAGTTCGGCCGTGTCATGTTCAACGCCTCACGGGCGGCGCTCGGCGCACCGACCCGAACCGCCTACAGTGCCAGCAAGGCCGGCATGATCGGTATGGCGCGCACCTGGGCCCTGGAGCTTGCCCCGCATGGCATCACCGTCAACGTGGTCGCCCCCGGCCCGATCCTGACCGACAACTTCTGGGGCATCGTCGAAAAGGACAGCCCCCAACAGGAAGCCCTCGCCAAACGCATCCCGGTCGGGCGCATCGGCAACGTCCGGGACGTGACTAATGCTTTCCTGTTCTTCTGCGATCCGGAAAACAGCTTCGTGACCGGTCAGACGCTTTATGTCTGCGGCGGCGCGAGCGTCGGAACGCTGACGATCTAGTGTGGTGAATTTGAAATACGCCTCATTGGTGCTGCAACCGCCAGAGCGTATTTCAAATTCGAAAACCACACTAGAAACATATATTTGCTAGTCACCCTTTTGAATCTGAAGTTCGTTCGGAGCATGCCGGAAATTGAGACGAACTTCAGATTCGGGTGACTAGCGGGAGCCGCGTTTGACGGGAAACCAACGCGATTTGTTCTGAAGCATCTGAGCCGTCAGCTGTCTTCTTGATCTTGCGGCATGCAGGCCAGCAGGGCTGCCTTCACGTCGTCCGGCCAGGGGATGGAGCAATGCTTGTCGAGATCGCTGGCGGCCAGCACCTGGGTGCTCGACCAGCGTTTTTCGCCCTTGCAGCTGATCTCGTGATGTATGGTCACCGACGACCGGCCGACCCGCTTCACGGTTACTTCGAACTCCAGCTCTTCCCCGAAAAAGGAAGGGCTTGAGAAGTCGCTGGAAAGATGGACGGTCGGAGTGCCCCAACGTTCCTCCCAGATAATCTTGTGCCATGGATAGCCGAGCTTCAGCCAGAATTCCTCGTTCACACCGTTGAGGATGTTCAGATAGGATGGAAAATAGGCTGTGCCGGAGATGTCGCAATCACCGAAGTTGAGCATGCGGGTGGTTTTGAATGGAACGTCCAAGATGCGTTTCTCCCTGCCACTGGCTGGCTCACCATGGAAAGGTGGCCCAATTTTATTTATTTGATTTTGCACATATCGCAGAGGGGCTTCAACACGTGGATTGTTCGCCAGGATGTTGACTCCTTGCCTGCGTAACGCGGGCCGTGCGCTGAGAAATCTGGATAAATATCTGAAATCAATAAGAATATTCGGAGTTTCGTGAAGCGTTGATCCACCGTGAAAATGATTGCGGAGCGACGGTATTTTCTATTGTCGATTGCAAAAAATACATGCAGTTTCATATTTATTGACAAGGCATGCTCATCAATGGAAGTATTCAAAAACGGTCTCGGGCCTGCGGAGGAGCCCAGCCAGACAGACGCATCATTCAAGGGAGAGGAAGATGAAGTCGCTATTCAAGATTGTTGGCGCTGCCGCAGTTTCACTGAGCCTCAGCGTTTCGGCGCTTTCGGCGGAAACCGTTCTCAAGATTTCCAGCTGGCTGCCGCCAACCCATAGCGTGAATACCGGCATTTTTGCCAATCTGATCACCATGATGGAAGAAGCTACAGGCGGCGAAGTCTCGGGTGAGCTGGTCTTTGGCCTCGCCCCGCCACCAGCCCAGATGGATCTGGTTCTCGATGGTGCCGCAGACATGGCTATCATCTTCCACGGGTATCAACCGGGCCGTTTCGTCGGGACGAAGCTGATTGAACTGCCGGGTTATGAAGGCAACGCAGAAGACGCATCCGTCGCCTATTGGCGCGTTTATGAGAAATACCTCGCTGCCCTGAACGAGCATCGCGGCGTCAAGGTCATTTCGCTCAACACCCATGGCCCCGGTCAGATCCATTCCAGCAAGGAAGTCAGCAGTCTTGCCGACATGAACGGCCTGAAGACGCGTATCGGCGGCGGTGTTGCCGGCGATGTGGGATCCGCGCTCGGTCTGATCGGCATCAACGTTCCGGCTCCGAAGGTTTATGAAACGCTGGAATCCGGTGCCGCCGACGCCGTTGCGATGAATGTCGGCGAGCGTGTCGGCTTCAAGCTGAACGAAGTGGCCAAGTATCTTTATGACATGCCGGGCGGTCTCTATCGCGGCTCATTTGCCGTGATCATGAGCCAGGAAAAATTCGACAGCCTGCCGGAAGATGTCCAGAAAGCCCTGGACGAGCAAGTGTTTGGTGAGCCCGCGAGCCGGATGGCAGGTGCATCCTGGGACGAGTCCGACACGATTGCCTATGAAGCGACCAAAAACGCAGAAGGCACGAAGATCACGCCTGCGAGCGACGATGACATCGCCAAGTTCGAGGAAATCAGCAAGGAAGTCACGGACAAGGTTCTGGCGGAACTGCAGGAAGCCGGGGTGGACGCGAAAGCCGCCTACGAAATGGTCAAGCAGGAAATGGCCGGAAACTAAACGAGTCCGGGCGGTCCGGTTCGTCCGGGCCGCCCGCAGCTGAAGGATCTGGACGTGTCCCGTCTACTCAAGTTTGCGGCCAGTCTGCCGGCGCTGCTTGCCTCGTTTGCCTTGTTCGTCCTCATGGTCATGACGTTCTGCGACGTGGTGCTCCGGTCGGTGTTCAACGCGCCGATCGAAGTTGCCGCCGACATGACGCGCCTGCTTATGGCAATCATGGTTTTCTCCGTTCTGCCGGTCGTCTCCGCAAAGGATGGCCACATCTGCGTCGACCTGACGGACGGCATGTTCAAGCGCGCCGGACTGACCCGCTGGCGTAATGCATTCACAGATCTCTTTTGCGGCCTGATGCTGGTCCTGCCGGCCATGCGCGTATTTGATCTGGCCGAACGAAGCCGCTCCTATGGCGACGTCATGGAATATCTGCGCCTGCCCCTGCACTATGTCGGTTGGTTCATTTCCATCGTCACGGCAATTACCGCCGCAGTCCTCATTATCCGAGGGCTCGGCCATATTTTCGCACCGAAATTGATGAGCCCCCGGCATGCTTGAAGGACTTCTCGGATTCGCAGCGGTTCTCGTACTGGTCTTGCTGCGAGTGCCCATCGCCTTCGCCATGGGCTTTGTCGGAATGATCGGCTTCATGATTGAATCGGGCTACCGCGCCTCGATTTCCATGACGGCTCGTCTGATCATCGATACCAGTCAGGATTACGGCCTTTCGGTCGTTCCGCTGTTCATCCTCATGGGGTTGTTCGTCAACAAGGCGGGAATCAGCCGGGAGCTCTATGCCGCCTCCAACGCGTTCCTCGGCCATTTTCGCGGTGGCCTCGCGATGGCAACCATCGTTGCCTGCGGCGGTTTTGCCGCCATATCCGGATCGTCCCTTGCAACCGCCGCCACCATGTCGAAAGTGGCCATGCCGGAAATGCGTCGGTTCGGCTATGCCGACAAACTGTCGACGGCTTCGATTGCCGCCGGCGGGACGCTCGGCATCCTCATACCGCCTTCGGTGATCCTCGTCATTTACGGTCTGCTGACCGAAACCTCGATCGGCAAGCTTTTTGTCGCCGGCATCATTCCCGGCCTTCTGGGTGTCGTACTCTATCTGGTTGCTGTCCAGTTCACGGTGTGGCGAGATCCGGAAGCCGGTCCGGCAGGTGAACGCATCAACCTCAGCGGAAGACTGTCCGCCCTGAAGGATGTCTGGGCTGTCCTGTTGCTGTTCTTTCTGGTGATCGGCGGGCTCTATGGTGTCTTCGATGTGCCGCCGATCAACTTGAGCTTCTCGCCGACGGAAGCCGCCGGCATGGGCGCCATGGGGGCTTTTCTGATTGCGCTTGCCCGCAGACGCCTGTCGCTTGCAGATGCCCTGGAAGCCCTGCGCGAAACGGCCATGACCGCAGCCAGCCTGTTTGCAGTTCTGATCGGCGCCTGGATCTTCTCCAACTTCGTCAATATCGCAGGCCTGCCGACCGCACTTAGCGACATGGTGACCGCCTACAATCTGCCGCCGTGGATGGTCATGGGGCTGATCCTGCTGATCTACATTGCGCTCGGCTGCGTGTTCGAAAGCCTGTCGATGCTGCTGTTGACCGTGCCGATTTTCTTTCCGGTCGTCACAGGGCTTGGCTATGATCCGATCTGGTTTGGCATCATCGTCGTGGTGGTAACCGAAATCAGCCTGATCACGCCTCCCGTCGGCCTGAATGTCTTCGTGTTGCGGGCGGTCGTCGGCGACGTGCCGACGGCCACGATCTTCAAGGGTGTCACGCCGTTCTGGATGGTCGATATCATTCGTCTGATCATCTTGCTGACACTGCCGGGACTAGTGCTCTTGCTGCCAAACCAGATGTAGGATCAGATTTGGTCTGGCATCTGCCGGCAAGCCTCTGGCATCGGAGCCGACACAGACCGCAGACGTACCTTTTCAAAGGGGGATGCGGTCCGACCACTTTTCTGGGAGGAGGAGAAAATGGAACGCACTGCGAGCCCTGCAGACGCGATGGCGGGCGGTAAGTCTTCAAAGGGCAGACCGGACAACCCGGCCGCTGCCGAAGCCCAGTGTCCGTTTTCCAAAAAGGCTGCCGAATTCGATGCGTTCGCCGGACCCTATCAGGCGGACCCCGCAGAAGCACTGCGCTGGTCGCGGGAGCAGTTGCCCGTCTTCTACAGTCCCAAGCTCGGCTATTGGGTGGTCAGTCGCTACGATGACATCAAGGCGGTCTTTCGCGACAACATCCTCTTCTCGCCCCGGAACGCCCTAGAAAAAATCACACCGGCAACGCCGGAAGCAATGGAGGTTCTGAAGGGCTACGGCTATGCAATGAACCGGACCATGGTGAACGAGGACGAGCCCGTACACATGGAACGGCGGCGCGCCCTGATGGACCACTTTCTTCCGGATAATCTGGAAGCCAGGCAGGAGATGGTGCGCCGGCTGACGCGCGAAAAGATCGACGCCTTCATCGACAGCGGCCGGGTCGATCTGGTCGATGCCATGCTTTACGAAGTGCCGCTGAATGTCGCCCTGCATTTTCTGGGCGTTCCGGAAGACGACATCGCGGTCCTCAAGAACTTCTCGGTCGCCCACTCGGTCAATACCTGGGGCAAGCCCACCGACGAGCAACAGGTCGCCATTGCGCATGACGTCGGGCAGTTCTGGAACTACGCGGGCAAGATCATCGAAAAGATGCGCAAGGAGCCGGACGGAACCGGCTGGATGCATGAGACGATCCGCAAGAACGCGGAAATGCCGGATGTCGTGCCGGACAGCTACGTACATTCGATGATGATGGCGATCATCGTTGCCGCCCACGAAACGACGTCGCTTGCCTCGGCAGGAATGTTCAAGACGCTGCTCACCCACAGGCAGGCCTGGCAGGACATCTGCGAGGATCCGAGCCTGATCCCCAACGCGGTGGAAGAATGCCTGCGCTATTCAGGCTCCATCGTCGCCTGGCGGCGGCAGGCGACGGCGGCGACCAGCATCGGCGGCGTCGAGATCCCGGAAGGGGCGAAGCTGCTTATCGTTCAGGCGTCCGGCAACCAGGATGAGCGGCATTTCGAAGATGGCGACAAGTTCGACATCTACCGCGACAACGCCGTCGATCACCTCACGTTCGGCTACGGCAGCCACCAGTGCATGGGCAAGAACATTGCCCGTATGGAAATGCGGATCTTCCTGGAAGAAATGACCCGCCGGCTGCCACACCTGCAACTGGCCGAACAGGAATTCACCTACCTTTCCAACACCTCCTTCAGAGGTCCGGATCATGTCTGGGTCGAGTGGGATCCGGTGAAGAACCCCGAGCGGGCCACGTCCTCGATTGCAAACGGCAACCATCATTTCCCGGTCGGAGCGCCTGCGCGCCGTGACATCGCGCGCAAGATCCGCGTCAAGAATGTCCGCAGGGAAGCAGACGGCATTCTTGGGCTGACGATCGAGGATGCCAAGGGCCGGTCCCTGCCGGGCTGGAGTGCCGGGGCACATATCGAAGTGTGTCTTGAGGGCTTCGATCGCAAATACTCTCTGTGCGGCAGAGCCGATGGCACCGACTACGATATCGCCGTGCTTCTTGAAGAAGATGGACGGGGCGGTTCCCGCCGAATTCACGAGGTTGCCGCAGAGGGGCTGGAACTGCGCCTTCGCGGACCCAGCAACCTCTTTCGGCTCGACGAACAGGCCAGCTCATACGTCCTGATTGCCGGAGGGATCGGCATCACCCCAATCCTCGCCATGGCAGACCGGCTGAAAGCCTTGGGGCGGGACTACACGATCCACTATTGCGGCCGATCCCGCGGAAGCATGGCCTTTCTGGACCGGTTGCAGGCCGACCACCCCGGAAGGCTTGCGATCTATGCCGGGGACGAAGGCGCACGCGCGGACCTGGCCGCCATTGTCGCCGGCTTGCACGACGGCGGACAGATCTATGCTTGCGGTCCGCAACGGATGATTTCCCAGCTGGAAGACCTTACTGCAAGTCACCCGGCCGGAACTTTGCATTTCGAGCATTTCTCCGCGCAGGAGACCGCTCTCGATCCATCGAAGGAAAACGCCTTTCAGGTCGAACTGAAAGATTCCGGCCTGACGCTTGACGTTGCAGCAGATGTAACGTTGCTCGACGCACTGCTTGCGTCAGGTATCGACATTGCCTGCGATTGTCGGGAAGGTTTGTGCGGCAGTTGCGAGGTTGAAGTTCTTGAGGGAGAAATCGATCATCGCGACGTGGTACTGACGCGCACCGAACGCGCGGAAAACCGGCGCATGATGTCCTGCTGCTCGCGGTCTGTGAAGGGCGGCAAGGTCAAGCTGGCGCTGTAGGGTGCCGGGCGACGGTTCGCAATGAGCGAACCGTCTGCAGACCGGTAATCGTTTCAACGCTGGAAAACCCGCGTTCTGGTGCCGCCGGCAGGTCCCGTCCGGCTGACGGTGCAGGACTGACTGTTGGTGCTGCAGTTGCGACTGCGCGACGCGGTGCCGCCGTAAGGGCCGACCACGTTTCGGGTGGCATTGCATTCACCATTGGCACAGGTGCGGGACTGGCTGGTCGAGCCGCCGTAGATACCCGTTGTCGTCCGCGTGGCCGTGCAGCTGTCTCCTGTGCAGGTAACCGCCCTGTCATGCGAAGTAACGCGTGCCGCCGGCGCGACCGGATAACCCGGGCGGTAATAATGACCCCAGCGGCCATACCATGGATAAGCGGCGTAGTAGGTGTCCCAATAAGCGCGGTTATAGGCAACGACGGTGAGGCCGACTGCAGGTGCGACCACTGGCGTGACGATGACCGGGTTGCCGCGGTAAACGACCTGAATGTAGCTGGCCGACACCCAGCCGCGATACGCGCCGAAGCTCACGTCGCACCAGGAATAGCCGGAAACGCAGCCGTAAGTCGTGATCCGTGTTCCGGCGGGAACAACAGTGACGACGGGATAGCCGGTCGATGGGCCAGCCCTCAGGTTCACGTTTCCGGTAGAGACGGCAACCGTTGCCGCCGCCGCAAGCGATGGTGCGCCGATCAGGATCGCCAGCGCGAGGTACAGTCGTTTCATCATGGTATTCTCCATATGCGTCGCCGCCTTGGCAGCGGCCTCTGGAGACCTTCGCCGTGTCGCTTGCACCGGGTCTTTCCGGCGCGTTGCGTTATGTTTCAATTTGTAAAACATGACCGTTCGGCCGGCGTTGGTCCTGCTGGCGCGTACAGGAAGACAAATGCCGTGGTCGCGGTGGTTCTGCACCGTGCGGCGCTCTGGCAGCCAAGGCATTTCGTTAGATTTCCGGTTTGTATGATTTTGTAATCGCTGCCTGTTTTCGTTTGATTTCGCAGGGTCGTCATGTGCAATTGAACTCATGGAACCGGATGCAAAGACAATATTGATCGTCGACGACGATCATGAAATCCGCCGCCTGGTGGGCGAGTTTCTGAGCCGGGAAGGCTTCGAAGTCGTCTCTGCACAGGACGGCCGGGACATGGATTCGGCGCTTGAACGCGTCCAGCCGGACCTTTTCATTCTCGACCTCATGTTGCCGGGCGAAGATGGACTGTCCATCTGCCGCAGGCTGCGTGCCCAGGGCAATACGCCCATTCTCATGCTGACGGCAAAAGGGGATGAAACCGACCGTGTGGTCGGGCTGGAACTCGGCGCCGATGACTATGTCGTCAAGCCCTTTGGCCCGCGAGAGCTGCTGGCACGGGTCAGGGCGATGTTGCGCAGGGCCGCCTCCAACCCCTCGCAACCCATGTCGAGACGGTTTGCCTTTGACCGGTTCATTGTCGATCTGGACGCGCGCCAGGTCGAGACCGACGATGGAGATCTGGTGTCCATCACCAGTGCCGAATTCGATCTTCTGTCGTGTTTTGTTCTCCGCCCGCGCAGGGTTCTCTCCCGCGATCAGATCCTGGACTGGACCCGTGGTCGCAGTGCCGGTCCATTCGACCGTACAGTCGATATCCTGGTTTCGCGCATCCGCAAGAAACTGGAAAGCTACAGCCCCGGCAGCAGCTTGATAAACACCGTTCGCAACGGCGGCTATCTTCTGACGGCCTCGGTCCGGCAGGTGGCGTGAGATGCGCTTCGGCCTGGTCGCAAGACTTGTTGCCATCGGCGCGAGCCTGCTTCTGGTCTTGTGGCTGCTGGTGCTGGGCGTCGCCTATCGCGAAGGCAGTCTTTCGCGCGCAACATCCAACCCCGAACCTGCGCAGCTTGCCGCGATTGCAGAGCTTTTTGCTGGTACTCCTCCCGCGCAGCAGGACACGGTTCTGAAAGCTGTCCGCTCGCCGGGGATTGATGTTCAACTGGTAGCCGTTTCCGAGGTTCCCGAAACCGACAGCGAACTGCGTGACAGCGGTGTGCTTGAACCCTACCGGGCAATTCTGGGAGAGCGCCTGCTTGCCGCACAGTCTCGCAAGCTGAACGGACTGGACGGCAGCCGCTGGCGTTTCGGCCCCATGCGCCCGCTCAAGTTCTGGATCACAGCGGGAGACGGCAAGGCTCTGGCAATCGGGGTTCATCTGCCGTTCCCGGTCACGCCTCTGGGCTTGCCTGTCGGCCTGGGGGCGGGTCTGCTCGGTACGGTGTTCGCCTTTATCGCGCTGCTTCTGTTCCACCGTGAGATCCGGCCGCTTGCAAGGCTGGCGGCGGCGGTGGACCGCATCGATCCGTCTACCGAACCTGTTCCCTTGCCGGACACCCGCGCGGGTACGCCGGAAATTTCAGCGCTCGTCCGGGCGTTCGACAGGCTGCAAAAACGGCTTCACACCATGACCCGCTCGCGAATGGCACTGATCGGCGGGCTTCAGCACGACGTGCGCAGCTTCGCCACCCGCCTCAGATTGCGTCTGGAAAATCTGCCCGACGCCTCGGAGCGGGAGCGGGCAACGTCCGATATCACTGACATGATCTCCCTGCTCGACAATGCTCTCCTGATTTCCCGGGCAGGCGTCGGCGTACTCGACGAGGAGTTGCTTGATCTCTGCGAACTTGTCAGCGCGGAGTTTGCCGAGTTCAGGGAAGCCGGACTGCCTGCCGAAGCGAGTGAGGATTTCGCGCAGAAGCAGGCATGGATCGTCGGCGATCGTGTCGCGCTCAGGCGCATCATTTTGAACGTGGTCGACAACGCCATAAAATATGGCACCCGCGCGCGGGCAACCTTCGTCCTGGACGAAGAGCGGATAACGATCCTGATTGATGATGATGGCCCCGGTTTTTCGGAAGAAGCCAGATCGCTGTTGCTCGAGCCCTTTGTGCGCGCGGAACCATCAAGGTCCCGGGGAACTGGCGGCGCGGGCCTCGGTCTTTCGGTAGCCCGGTCATTGACCGAAGCCCATGACGGGGCCATCAGTCTGGAAAACACTCCTCGGGGTGGTCGGGTGAAGGTGACGCTGCCCCTCTTCAAGTCAAGCTGACCACCGGGCGGGAAACAAAAAGCTACAATTTCCCATCAGTCGGAAAACCGGCGGACATGCGGAATTTGCAGGATCTCTCCATCGACAACGAGTTGGAGAGTAACCGTGAAGAAGCTGATCCCCTTGTCACTTGTGGCCGGCGTCACGCTTGCCGCCGTCATGCCTTTTGCCGCGGTGTCGCAGGACAATCCCTTCGCCATCAAAGGCCCTGCCTATCCACCCGAATTGCCTATCGTCTTCGGGGGCGTTCCCGACATCTACGACGTTGCGGAGCGCCTCGATCATCTTCGGCATTTCTATACCGGGAAAGCCGCCAGGTTCAGGCTGGCCGGCGCGTTGAGTTCGCAGGAAACGGCAATCGGCATCCGGGCCGACCAACAGGACGAATGGCGAGCCTATACCGCTGCAATGCTCGCTCTGGTTCCGGATGCCGGCACGGTGCGCGCCCTTGCAGGAGCGCCGGACGAAGATCCGGCAGGTCCGGAAGCCTTCGGCCGGATTGAAGCTCTGGCGGACGTCCTTTCCGTCTATGGCGAAAAGGGTGCAGCGTTGAAAACCGCAGTCGAGAACCTGCGCGCAGCGCTAACGGAAGAGCAGCTTGAAGCCTCCCGGTTCCCTCGCCTTACCCTCAGATAACCCGCATCTCAATACGACAGAATTGCCGGTGCTCCCGCCGCATCGGCAAAGACGGGCGCGTGGCCGCCAATGTTCTACGCGCTCGTCGTCCCCCTCAAGACATAGGAAGATTTTCATGAGATTTTTGATTTCGGCTCTTTTGCTTCTGGGTGTCTCCGGGGCCAATGCCCAGGAACTGACCCGTCAGCAGATGCGGGAAATCAGGACCGCCTGCGAAGCAGACGTGCGCAGCTTGTGCTCCGGCATACAGCCGGGCGGCGGCAGACTTCTGCAGTGCCTTCAGGCCAATGCCGCAAGCATGTCGCCGAGTTGCGCGAACAAGCTTCTTGAACTTCAGGCGTCACGTCCTCCGCAATAACTAAAGCTGCGGCGGCAGGCCCTTCCTGGCAATGCCGCCGCTGCCAATTCAACTTTGCCTTTTGCAGGGCTCTCGCCCATGTCGTTTCATTCGGACGGACTGGTCCAGCCTTTCCATTCCAGCTTGCCGGAAAAGGTCTCGACGAGCGCGTCGATCAGGACCCTGACCTTCCGGGGTGTATTCGCGCCAGGGGGGCGGAGTACGTAAAGGCCGACTTCAGGTGTTGGATAGTCAAGCAGCAACGGAACAAGGTCACCGCGCTCAACCGCATCGTTGACGAGAAACAGGGGCGCGTGAGCAATTCCGAGCCCCGCAACCGCCCAGGCTACGGTTATGTCTCCGTTGTCAGTGCGCAGACGTCCCGACGGGCGTACCGAGATGTTCCCGTTGCCACTGTGGAAGATCCAGTCCGGAGAAAGCGCAGCTGTGTAAATGAGGCATTCGTGGGCGGTCAGGTCTTCAGGTGTTTGCGGTGTGCCGTTTTGCTTCAGATAGGTCGGGCTGGCGACGACGATCGAGTTGATCGGTGCGATCTTGCGAGCGACGTAGCTGGAATCGCGCAACTTCCCAATTCGGATCGCAGCATCGAACCGCTCGCCGATCAGATCGACAACACGGTCAGAAAATGAGGCATCCACTTTCAACCGCGGGTGACGACAGGCCAGAGATCCGAGGATCGGGCCAAGATGTCTTGTCCCGAAGGCAAGAGGGACCGACAGTCGCAATTCTCCGACGATTTCGTTCGAGTGCTCGGATATTGCTTCGAGCGTGTCTTCATAGTTGGCCAGAAGATCCTCGCTTCTGGATTTGAATTCCTGGCCAGCCTCCGTGGGGGCAATGCCGCGGGTCGTCCGATCCAGAAGACGGGTGCCGAGCAGGTCTTCAATCCGCGCAATTC
This sequence comes from Roseibium algicola, assembly GCF_001999245.1. Taxonomy (NCBI): domain Bacteria; kingdom Pseudomonadati; phylum Pseudomonadota; class Alphaproteobacteria; order Hyphomicrobiales; family Stappiaceae; genus Roseibium; species Roseibium algicola. Next base: position 402,074 of record NZ_CP019631.1, read on the forward strand.
TGCGGCTGACGATGGATTTCGAGATGCCGAGCCGCGTCGCAGCCGCGCTCAGGCTGCCGCATTCCACGACTTCGATGAAGCATCGCATATCGTCCAGATCAATCATGCGTTCCTCTCAGAGCAACAATCTGGTGCGGAAAATGACGGTTCCGGAAAATGCATCCGGGAACCAAGTTGACGACTGAATTTCTTTCATGAAAAGCAGGACGTACAATCAATGTCTAAAGTTCTCGTACTGACAAGCAGTGTTCTGGGCGATGCCTCCGTATCCAACCAGCTTACCACCCACATCGTAAACCAGTTGCGTCTCAAGAACGGCAAAAGCAAGGTCATTGCCCGTGATCTGGGGAGCAATCCCGTACCGCATCTGACGCAGGATTCCACGATTGCCTTGCGTGTTCCCGAAGCTGAAAACGAAGTGCAGGCCAACGCCCAGGCCCTCTCCGACGAACTCATTGCCGAGTTGAAAGCGGCCGACCTGCTGGTCATCGGTGCGCCCATGTACAACTTCGGCATTCCGTCCACGCTGAAAGCCTGGTTCGACTACGTGCTGCGCGCCGGAGTAACCTTTTCCTATAGCGACGCAGGTCCGGAAGGCCTCCTGAAAGGCAAGCTTGCTATCGTCGTCTTGACACGAGGCGGCCTCTACAGCGAAGGACCGGCGCAGCTGATGGATGCCCAGGAACCTCACCTGCGCACCTTGCTTGGCTTCATCGGCATCACGGACGTCACTTTCATTCGCGCCGAGAAACTTGCCTTCGGTGCCTCTTTCCAGGAAGAGGCCATCGCCGCAGCCAAGAAGGCAGCCAATGAGGTGGTTGACGAGTTGCAGCTGGTGGCTGCCTGACATCCTTGCAGCGGGCTTCGTCGGTTGCGATAGCGAAACAGGCATATTTCAACACCGTCGTCCCCCGGCCCTGTCCCCGGCCTTGTCCCCGCCCCTGTCTATGTCAGCGGGCGGGGTTTCCGTTGTGAGCGAACGTCTGAAAGCCTGTTTGGTCTCTCCCGTTCGGATTTCTGCATCCACATTCGGAAACACCTGTCCCTTCATGCCCTGCCCGAGATGAAGATCGGCTCAGTTTGGCTGTGTGATCAACAAAGGTGGACGCGGTGGAGGGAGCCGCCGCGTCCAGACCATGTTTCAATCAGAGATTAAACGTCTCCTGGACGTGTCAATGGTCGGTGTTCGGCGCATCGGACAACCCGTGCTGGAGCCGGATCATATCCGCCGCCCGCTCTCCGATGACAACACATGGGGCCATCGTATTGCCGGTCGTGATGCGCGGCATGATCGAGGCGTCGGCGAGCCTAAGTCCCTCGATGCCATACACCTTGAGCTGATTATCAACCACCGACATGCTGTCCCGCCCCATCTTGGCCGTACAGGATTGATGCCAGTAGGTGACAGCGGATTTCCGGATGAAGTCGATCATGCCTGACTTGTTCCGGGACCCCGGTGCCGTCTCGGTTTTGACCAGCGGCGCGAAGGCTTCACTGTTTCCCGCTTCACGGCATAGTTCCACCGCCGCCAATGCAGCGGTCAGATCTTCCGGTTCACTCAAGGAGTTGGGTTCGATGAGCATAGGGTCGCGGGCATCCGGCCCGGATAGACGCAGCCGTCCCCGGCTTTTCGGCTGTGCAAGCCCGGCAAACATCGTCCAGCCGTGTTCAGGCGTTTCCAGGTCCGTTTCAACAGGGCTGGGCACGGCAAACTCAAGCTGGCACTGAAGGATATCGGGTTGCTGAAGACCGGAATTGCTCTTCCAGTAGAGGGTCGCTTCACAGCCGCCACCGCCGACTTCCTCAGGTTTACGGTACGCCCAGGTACACCCAAACGCGATGTGATCCTGATGATTGCGGCCAACACCGGGAAGATGCTGGACAACGGGAATGCCGTGAACCCGCAGTTCATCCTCGGGACCGATGCCGGACTGCATCAGAACCTTGGGTGTGTGAACAGCGCCGAGTGACAGCACCGTTTCATACCGCGCGTGGAACTGCCGATATTCGCCATCGACCAAAGCTTCGACGCCGATCACCTTTTTTCCCTCAAATAGGAGCCGCGTGACCAACGCATTGGTCAACACAGTCAGGTTTGGTTGCACCATCATCTTGTGGGTGTAGGACCGGAAGACCGACTCCCGCTTGCCATTGCGGATCCTCAGTTCCGCGATCGATGCACCGCCGGCACTTTCCATCATCTCGCCGTTGGGCGTGTCAAAGACGGGAACACCAATCAGCTCCGCCGCGTCGAGAAGTGCCCTGGCAACCGGCTTTGGACTGTCAGGTTGCGCGACGTGGACGGGGCCGCCGGATCCTCTTCGCAGAGGATCCGGTGTTCCGCGCCAGTCTTCAATACGGCGGTAAAATCCCAGCACGGACTGGTATCCCCAGGCTTCGTCGCCGGATTCTGAGGCGAAATGGTTCCAGTCTTCCTTGTGGCCCCGGGCCCACACCATGACATTGATGCTTGAACCACCACCAAGCCCCTTGCCCATGCTTAAGGGAAGCCGGCGGCCGGCGAGCCCAGGTGTTGGTTCACCAACAAAGCCCCAGTCACGGTCACTGCCAAGGTTCAACGGCCATTGAGCCGGTTCCATGACACTTTCGGCGAGATCGTCGCCTCCAGCCTCAAGGAGCAGAACCCTGGCATTGCCGTCTTCGGCCAATCTGGCTGCGACAACCGACCCGCTGGAACCTGCACCGCATACGATGAAATCGAATTCGGCATTTGTCTTTTCGAGCTGCATGGTCTTGTCCATGTGATCGACCTCTATCGATGCTTGTGTTGTTTAATGCTGGTTCGAGACCGTTTGTGCGGCTTCGTCGATCGTGTCGGCGACGACTTTCGGCTGGGTCATGAAGAGAGCGTGGCTGGCGGAGACCTTCGTGATCTTTGCGCCGATACGTTCCGCCAAGTGGATGAGCATGGCCTGGTCGAATGCCTTGTCTTCGGTTGCAATCACCGCCCAACTCGGCTTGGAGCGCCACGCGGCATTCTTCAGCTTCGTGCCAAACGCTGCCAAGTTGAGGGGAACTTGAGAATCCCGCATGAAAGCGGCGTCCGCGTCGCTGACGTCATGGGCAAAGCCGGATTTGAATTTTTCCCGGTCGACATAGGCGAAATCGTCTTCCGAAGTGTCGATGACGAACTCGGAAGCCGCTGGGAATCCATCATATTGTTGAGCTGTCGTTTCGCCGGCATCCGGTGAAAGCGCCGAGACATAGACCAACCCGGCAACCTTCTGGTCGACCCCAGCTTCGGTAATGACCGTGCCGCCCCAGGAATGCCCGACAAGAATGGCCGGGCCGTCCTGCCGGTCCAATGCGCGCTTGGTGGCCGCAACATCGTCTTCCAGAGATGTCAGCGGGTTCTGGACGATGGTGACCCGGTATCCACGCGTTGTCAGTTCGTCATAGACGCCGCGCCAGCCGGAGCCATCCGCAAAAGCGCCGTGAACAAGCACAACATTCCTGACAGTCTGATCCGCCGGAATGGTGTCTGACGCGTTCGCGGACTTCAGTCCGATGACGGCAGCGGCGGCAGCCGCCAGAACAAACATTTTCGTCTTGGATTTCATGGCTTCTCTCCTAGCAAAAAGCGATAATAGTTATCGCGATAAGAGTTATTATAGGGATCGAAATTTCAGGTCAAGAGAAATGTTATCGCGATATTGTTTCTCGTGATGTGGTTTGATATACGGGGGCAAAGGAGCAGTGCATGACGAATGACCGGAAGAACAGTCCACCGCCTTTGGACGATCAACTCTGCTACGCGATCTATTCGGCAGGGATTGCCATTCAGCGCGTATACAAACCCCTTCTTGACGAGCTCGGGGTGACCTATCCGCAGTATCTCGTTCTCAATGTTCTCTGGCGCGACGACCAGAAGACAGTCGGGGCAATCGCCGAGACCCTGGCGTTGGAATCCAGTACACTCACGCCGCTTCTCAAGCGTCTCGAAACGGCGGGACTGCTGCAAAGAACCCGAAATCCAAACAACGAGCGACAGGTTGTCGTCGCGTTGACCGACAAGGGCCGTGCGCTTCAGTCCAGGGCAGGATGCCTTGGCGAGGCTCTGCTGACGGCTTCGATGCAAAGCCCCGAAGACCTCGCGAGTCTCAACAAGAACATCCGAAATCTTCGCGACACGATCTATTCTCAGATCGGCGGGTGGGGCACTCCCGCCTGATCCGCGCGTTCGTCATGTCTACGTTGTCGGTATGGTGCCCCCGTCAATGACGTATTCGGTGCCGGTGATCGTGGCCGCGCGGTCGGACGCCACGAACGCAATCAGGTTCGCGACCTCTTCCGGTTTTGTCGGGCGACCGATCGGTATTCCGCCAAGCGCATCCATGATCATCTTCTTGCCGCCCTCGTAATCGGTGCCGGCCTGCTTGGCGAGACGGTCGGCAAGGCGCACCGACGCTTCCGTCTCAATCCACCCGGGCGATACACGCAGCACACGCACACCCCTTGGCGAGACTTCTTTCGACAGGGCCTTGCTGTAGGTGGACAGCGCTGCCTTCGCCGCTGCATAGGCGGTTGTCGATTCAGGCAGCGGCAGTTCCCTCTGGATCGACGAAACGTGGATGACGACACCACTTCCCCGTTCAACCATGTCCGGCACGAGTTGCCGGTCCAGGCGAACCGCAGGAAAGAGATTGAGGTAGAGCTCGTTATGCCACTCGGCATCCGTCAGGGCGACATACCCGCCTCCCGGAGCAGAGGAACCGCCGAGCATATGAACAATGATGTCTACGCCTCCCAGCCTTTCCCGGACAGCGGCGGCAAGGTCATCGCACCCTTCGGTCGTGGTCAGGTCTGCCGCGACGAACTGGACGCCATCTTCAAGCGTGTCCGGCCTGGTCCGGGCGCTTGTCAGCACTTCGGCCCCGAGTTCCCGGAATAGTCTGACCGTCGCAGCTCCTGCGCCTCGTGTTCCGGACGTGACAAGCGCCCGTTTGCCTTCAAGACTGAGGAACTTGCTCACGGCAGGATCTCCAGTTCAGCAATCTTCTCGTCCGTCAGGCGGAAAAAATACCTCAGGTCGACCGGGCTGCCGGGAAAGTTCCCGAC
>NZ_CP019632.1 GCF_001999245.1 Roseibium algicola
GAAAAGATTATCGATACCGTTTGATATCGCTTTATAGAGTGTTACTGAGCGGTTAAAACTCAGCCCGTTTAGACAAATCAAGGGGTGGTCATGGTGGCCGTTAAAGGTGGTGAAAGCCGTCGCAGGCTGATCGCCGGGCTCGAGGATTCGCTTGGGAAAGCGATCATGTCGGCACTATCGGAGCATGACGTGGTTGAGATCATGCTCAACCCGGATGGGCAACTGTTCATCGAGCGCGTTGGTAAGGGCATGGAGCCCTCCGGCGAAATGACGCCCCATGACGCTCAAATCATTATGGGCAAGGTCGCCCATGCGCTCGGCACGGAAATCACCTCCGACAAACCGATCATTTCCGGCGAGCTGCCGATAGGCGGTCATCGTTTTGAGGGTCTTCTGCCACCGGTCGTTTCCAAGCCGTCCTTCACGATCCGCAAGAAGGCATCGCTCCTCATCCCGCTTTCCAAGTACGTCGAGGATGGCGTGATGACGGACGGCCAGGCCGCCGTGATCCGTGATGCCGTTGCCGGCCGCAAGAACATTCTGGTTTCGGGCGGCACTGGCACCGGCAAAACGACCCTGACGAACGCGATCATTGGCGAAATGGTTTCAAGCGCTCCGGATCATCGCCTCGTCATTCTGGAAGACACCGCGGAAATCCAGTGTGCGGCCAGGAACGCCGTGATCCTGCACACGTCCGACACCGTGGACATGCAGCGGCTTCTGAAATCGACCATGCGCTTGCGTCCCGACAGGATCATTGTCGGCGAAGTCCGCGATGGCGCAGCGCTGACGCTGCTCAAGGCATGGAACACGGGCCACCCGGGCGGCATCGCCACGGTTCACTCCGACAATGCCTATACCGCATTGACCCGGCTCGAACAGCTCATCGCGGAAGTCTCTCAGCAGCCAATGCCGCAAGTGATTGCGGAAGCTGTTGACCTGATTGTGTCAGTCGAGCGCTCCCCGGAGAAGGGACGCATCGTTCGGGACATCGTGACCGTCTCCGGGTTCCGGGACGGCTCCTATGACGTCCACTCAGCCGTCCTACCCAAGTTCCACACTGATGTTTCCAACGAAAGGCAAGGGAACCTCCATGTCGCGTAATTTTGCATTTCTTCTCGCCCTCGTGGGGGCCGGACTTATCTTCATTGAACCTGCCTTTGCCTCCGGGGGCGGTTCGCTTCCCTGGGAAGGCCCGCTTCAGCAGATCCAGGCCTCCATCAACGGTCCCGTCGCTGGCGCCGTTGGCCTGATCGCGGTCGCGATCGCCGGCGGCATGCTGATCTTCGGCGGCGAGCTCAACGACTTCGCCCGCCGCATGGCCTACGTGGTTCTGGTTCTCGGGATCCTTCTTGGCGCGTCCACGATCGTCGGCCTGTTCGGTTCTTCCGGTGCCTCCATCGGCATCGCTCCCGAAGTGGAAGCGGCAACCGTGGACCCGGCTCGTGACTGATGCGCCGGGCCTCAACAGAGCGCGGATTCATCGCGCTCTTTCACGCCCGACATTGTTGTTCGGGGCAGACCGGGAGCTGGTGCTCGTGACCGGTCTTGCCTCGGTCATTCTGATTTTCGTGATCCTGAAGCCCTATGCCGCCGTGCTCGGCGTGGCGATCTGGATCGTGGTGGTTGGCGTGCTGCGGATGATGGCCAAGGCGGACCCGCGGATGCGCGCTGTCTATCTGCGACACGTCAGATACCGCGCTTACTACCGGCCGACATCCACGCCCTGGCGGAAATACTGAACATGGTTGCCCTCAAAAGATTCCGGCACGTCGCGCCATCCTTTTCCGACCTGCTCCCTTACGCCGCGCTGGTCGACAACGGCATCGTGCTCCTCAAGGACGGGGGCCTGATGGCCGGTTGGTATTTTGCCGGGCCGGACAGCGAGAGCTCGACCGCCTTTGAGCGCAATGAGGTCTCCAGGCAGATCAATTCAATTCTCGCCCGCCTTGGCAATGGCTGGATGATCCAGATGGAAGCGGTTCGCATTCCCTCAACCGGATATCCGGTCAAGGAAAGCTCGCATTTTCCGGACCCGGTCACCGCCTTGATCGATGATGAGCGCCGACAGCGCTTTGAAGCCGGGGAGGGGCACTTCGAAAGTCAACACGCCATCATTCTGACTTACCGGCCGCCGGAGAAAAACAAGTCCAAGCTGGTGAAATACATCTATTCGGACGAAGCCAGCCGCAACACGTCTTTTGCCTCCCGGACGCTTGAGCACTTCAAGACGACGATCCGGGAATTTGAGCAGTATATGGCGAATGTCGTCTCGATCCGGCGTATGGAAACGCACGAGGTACCGGAAAGGGCAGGGGAGAGGCGCGGCCGCTACGATGACCTGCTGCAGTTTGCCCGCTTCGCGCTGATCGGAGAGAACCATCCGATCCGGCTGCCTGACATTGCGATGTATCTCGACTACCTGGTAACGGCGGAATTCCATCACGGTCTCAACCCCATAGTGGACGGCCGCTATGTCGGCGTCGTGGCGATCGACGGGTTTCCAGCCGAAAGCTGCCCGGGGATCCTGAACGCCCTCGATCTGATGCCGATCACCTATCGCTGGTCGAGCCGGTTCATCTTCCTTGATCCGATCGAGGCGCGCTCGGTGCTGGAAAAAACGCGCAAGAAGTGGCTGCAGAAGGTACGGCCGCTGATGGACCAGCTCTTCAAGACCAATTCCGGATCGCTCGATCAGGACGCCATGGTGATGGTTGGGGAAACCGAGGACGCGATTGCTGAGGCGAACTCGCAACTCGTCGCCTTCGGCCACTACACACCTGTCATCGTCCTCTTCGACACAAACCAGGCGCGGCTTCAAGAGAAGTGCGAGGCGGTGCGCCGGCTCGTTCAGAACGAAGGCTTTGGCGGGCGCATCGAAACCCTGAATACGACCGAAGCATTCCTGGGAAGTCTGCCCGGTGTTTCCTATGCCAACGTTCGCGAACCGCTGGTCAGCACGCGCAATCTCGCGGATCTGGCACCACTGAATTCCGTATGGGCCGGATCGCCGGAAGCACCATGCCCCTTTTACCCCGTAGGCTCCCCGCCACTCATGCAGGTGGCGTCAGGTTCGTCGCCGTTCCGGTTCAATCTCCATGTCGGCGATCTGGGGCATACGCTGATCTTCGGGCCGACCGGTTCGGGTAAATCGACGCTTCTGGCGCTGATCGCAGCTCAGTTCCGGCGCTATGAAAACGCGCAAGTCTTTGTCTTCGACAAGGGCAAGTCGATGTATCCGCTGACGCTTGCCGTTGGCGCGGATCACTATGACGTCGGCAAGTCGGAGACGCTTGCCATTGCACCGCTCTCTTCACTCGAGGACGACACCGACAAGGCGTTTGCTGCCGAGTGGCTGGAAACCCTGATCGAAATGCAGGGCGTGAAGGTGTTGCCGGAGCACCGCAACGCGATCACGACGCAGATTGACTTGATGTCAAAGTCGCAGCGCCGGTCGCTGACCGACTTCGTGTCGGGTGTCCAGAACCGAGAGATCAAGGACGCGCTGCAATATTACACGGTGGACGGTCCCATGGGTTCGCTCCTCGATGCGGAAACGGATGGCTTGTCACTCTCGAACTTCCAGACCTTCGAGATCGAGGAGCTGATGAACATGGGCGACCGGAACCTGATCCCGGTCCTGCTGTATCTGTTCCGCCGGATCGAAAAGCGCCTGACCGGTGAACCGAGTCTGCTCATTCTGGATGAAGCCTGGCTGATGCTCGGTCACCCAGTCTTTCGCGACAAGATCCGGGAATGGCTGAAAGTGCTGCGCAAGGCCAACTGCGCGGTGGTCCTGGCAACGCAATCGATCTCGGATGCCGACAGATCCGGCATCATCGACGTTCTGAAGGAAAGCTGTCCGACAAAGGTTTGTCTTCCCAACGGGGAGGCGAGGGTTTCCGGAACGCGCGCGTTTTACGAAAAGCTCGGCTTCAACGAGCAGCAGATTGAAATCATCGCCTCCGCGATCCCGAAGCGCGAGTACTACGTCACGTCTCCGGACGGGCGCCGGCTCTTCGACATGGCGCTCGGCCCGATCACGCTGTGCTTCGTCGGGGCGTCCGCCAAGGAAGATCTCAAGCGCATCGAAGACCTTCACCTTCACTACGGCGACAAATGGCCCACTGAGTGGCTCAAACAAAGAGGAATTGCCAATGCCGAACAGCTTCTTGGCTAGATCGCTCGCCAGCGTTCTTTGTGTGATCGGAATTGCAGGACCGGTCCAGGCTGGTGGCGCGGTCACCGGTGCGACCGAGTTCACCCAGATCCTCAACAACAGCGAGCTTATAGCCCTCGGCGGTCAGAACGCCGAGCAGATTGCCAATCAGGTGCAGCAGATCGGCAACCAGATCCAGATGATCGAAAATCAGATCTCCATCTACGAGAACATGCTGCAGAACACGCTCTCCCTGCCGATGCAGGTTTGGGGCGAGGTCGAACAGAACCTCGGCCAACTGCAGAGCCTGGTTCAGAAGGGTCAGGCGATGGCCTTCTCAATGGGCAATCTGGACGACACGCTGAAACAGCGGTTCCAGAGCTACGCCGACTTCGCGAAGAACGGCCTGCCGGACGGGCAGTCGTTTTCGACCATGTACCAAAGTTGGTCGGATACCAACCGCGATACCATCTCCTCGACCTTGAAAGCGGCCGGATACACCTCGGACCAGTTCGCGACCGAAGAGGCCACCATGCGTCAGCTCCGGCAGCATTCTCAGTCGGCCGCGGGCCAAAAGCAGGCCCTGCAGGTGGGTCATGAGATTGCAGCCCAGCAAGTCGAGCAGATGCAGAAGCTTCGGGGTCTGGTCTCTCAGCAGATGACCATGATGGGAACCTGGTACCAGTCCGAACAGACGGCACGCGATCACACGAAAGCAGCCTCAGATCAGTTTTTCAAAAACCCGAACGTCTCTTCTGGGAATGGGCAAGACTTCAAACCTCAGTGGTAAACATATGACATTCAAACTTCCCATCGTCGTGTTAATCGCGCTCCTCGCAGCTGTCGCCGGGGCGGGCACAACATACGTGATCGTACCGAAAACCGATCCCGAAGTTGCGGAACTGCTGAGACGCCAAGTTGAGTTGGCGGAAGAAGCAAAAGCAAAGCGTGAAGCCTCCCAGAAGGCCGCCAAAGAGTTCTTCAAGGCGCCTGATATTGAACCGGGCAACGGGCAGGATTTCAAACCTCAGTGGTAAGTAAGTAGGGGGCTGTGGCTATGGCCAGGAGGAAGTTCGGACCGCTTTTTGGAACACTCATTTTGGGAATGGTGTTCGCAAGCATATTTGCCTCGACTGGATTTGCTCAGAGCGGCGGTGCGCTGGATACTGTTCAAAACAGTTTGGCAAACGCCGCCAAGAGCTGGGAGTCCACGCTCATAAGCGGCGCAACGTCTCTCTTCTGGCTGCTAGCCACTATCGAGATCGGCTTGGCGGCTGTCTGGCTTGGCGTGAACGCTGCCTCTCTGGAGGTCTGGGCGACAGAATTGGTCAAACGGATCATTTTTATCGGCTTTTTCGCATTCGTACTGACTCAAGGCCCACAGCTAGCAAAGGACATCGTTGATAGCCTTTGGGGGATCGGAAGCGGAAGTGTCTCGGGTAAACTCTCCCCAGCGGACCTCTTCGATACAGGTTTGCAGGTCAACGGCATCCTGAATGAGCAAATTCAAAATCTGGATTGGACTGCCATTGCGCAAGCGTTGATGCTTGCCGGCTCCGGCCTCATCGTTCTCCTTTGCATGGCGTTGTTTGCGGCAGTTTTGCTCTCTGTCATCGTGGAAATGTACATCGGGCTTATCGCCGGCATGATCATGCTCGGTTTGGGTGGTTCGTCCTACACCAAAGACTTTGCTGTTCGTTATCTGATCTACGCGTTCAGCATCGGCATGAAATTGATGGCCCTCAGCATCATCGCCAAAACAGGTTCAACTCTTTTGACGAACCTCGCGGCGGATCCGACGATGACGACAACCGCATCCGGTCCCGGAATGCTGGCTGCAATAGCTTTGGCGATGTTCGCGCTTTCAATCTTCGTTCCGAATATTGTCCAGGGCGTGGTTCAAGGCGTGTCTGCCGGCAGCGGGATGGAGGTCATTAGAACGGGCCAAGGGACATCCTATTACGCTGGCGCGGCGTTTCGGCAAACCGCCAGTGTGGCAGGAGGAATTGCCGGAGCCGGGATCGGTGCCGCCGGAATAGCATCCGGTTCTTATCAAGCTGGAAGAGCCGCGTCCGATGCCGGGCACTCGCCAGCCCGCAGTGTTGCCGCTGCATTTGGCACAGGCGGAAAAGCCCTAGCCTCTGCTGCCGCGGATAAGTTGACCGGAGCGCCGAGTGCTCACGGGTCTTCAACGCTAGGTCTCGCCAATCACAAGCTGAAGCAATCCCTTCCAAACAAACCAACTGGCGGCGGGTCTTCGCCCAAATCCTCCTGAGCAATAGGCACCTAGATGGCAAAACACACTCCAATCGATAATCCCTATCTTGCCGCTCGGATGGAATGGAACGAGCGCTACGGATCGTACGTACGCACCGCTCGCGTTTGGCAGGGTATCGGCCTGCTCGCTATGGCGATGGCGATCATCGGCTTTGGGTTCGCGCTCTACCAGAGCACGCAGGTCAAGCTCGTTCCTTATATCGTCGAGGTGGACAAGCTCGGCACACCCGCGATCGGTGGTTTCCCTGCTCAGATCGAATACGCCGATGAGCGCGTTGTCCGTTCCATGCTCGGAGCCTGGATCACTAATTTCCGCTCTGTCACCCCGGACACGGTTGTCGCCAAGGGATACATCGACCGGGTTTACGCGATGCTGCGGCAGACGGACGTTGCCACCCAGAAGGTCAACAACTTCTACCGGACGAACTCTCCATTCGATCGCGCACAGTCCCGAACCGTGTCCGTCGAGGTGACAAGTATCGTCCCGCTCTCCAATCAATCTTATCAAATCGATTGGACGGAGATCGAACGGGACAGGAAGGGCAAAGAGCTTCAGACGAAGCGCTGGCGCGGAGTTGCAGCCGTGACCCTATCGCCACCACAGGACGAAGCTATCATCAGGCTAAATCCAATCGGTCTTTACCTAAAGGACTTCGATTGGACCGCGCAATTGTAAGCTAATCACACGCTCAGAGAGTGAAAGTTATGTTCCAGAAAATCAGACCGCACGCGGGCGTGTGCATGTTCGCGGCCGCGGCCGCCGTCATCGCCCTACCTGTTCAAGCATTGGCTGCCGACTACACGGCAAAGGAGCTGCGCGCCCTCGGGCTTTCGAGCGACTGGCGTAATGGCCGAGGCGTGATTACCAAAGGTCCGGACGGCAAGGTCATCTATCTCTATGGCCAGGTCCAGCCAACAGTGGTTTGCGCTCCCTTGCAGGTCTGCGACGTGGAGCTACAGCCTGGGGAAGCTGTTCGCAACGTCATGGTCGGGGACACTGTTCGCTGGAAGGTGGATCCGGCAACATCGGGGGGACCGGGCGGAAACTCGGTTCACCTGATCATCAAGCCGACAGAACCCGGGCTTGTCACATCCATGGTGGTGACGACATCGAGGCGCACCTACCAGATCAAGCTTCAAAGCGACAGTCACCGTTACATGGCCCGGGTGGGCTTCGATTACCCTGAAGACATCCAGGCGAAATTCGAAGCGGCCAATCGCCAGCTTGAGGCAAGCATCATCCCCGGCGCCGGCGTCCCGGCTGAAAACCTGGACTTCAAATATCACGTTCACGGGCAAGCCCGCTGGCGGCCGACACGTGTCTATTCGGACGGCACCAAAACTTACATCCAGTTTCCCTCAGGAATGGCGTCCGGGGATGCACCGGTTCTTTACATCACCTCCGGGGGACAGAACCAGATCGTCAACTATCGCCTGAAGGGCAGCCTCATGATCGTGGATTACACGATCGACCAGGCGGTACTCGTGTCCGGTGTTGGTTACAGCCAACAAAAAGTTCGCATCAACAGGGGAGGCTGATCATGTTGCACACACGCCGCTCAATTTTGAAAGCCATCGGCATTTCGGCGCTGATAACACCCATGGCAGGCTGCATGACGCAAAGTGGCTGGTTCAACCCGACAACAAGCGTTGATGCTGCCAATCTGTCGCCTTCAGCCGCAAGCATCGTCGCCGGCGACATGGTTGCGAAACTCTCTGAACATGTCGGAGCTGGAACGGGCACCATCTTCCTCAAGGCTGACAATTCCCAGTTCGGGCTTGCCCTCGAAAGTTCACTACGCGGATGGGGTTACGCGGTCGCGGAGGCCGACCAACAGCCATCGGGCGACACGATCATTCCCTTGGCTTACACGGTCGATTCCGATGCCGGGCAGATCTTCGTTCGCCTCACCACGCCAACTGTCGAGTTGGCACGGACCTATCAGGCAACGGCGGCCGGCGCGTCTCCGACGAGCCCTGTCTCCGTGCTGACGCGCACAGCGTAAGGGCCACCCTATATGAGCAATTCGGATTCCAATGTGCATCTGGCGGGTGACGACATTCGCGCCGACGATGAAGCTCCCAAGATACGTCGCTTAAACCGGCTGCCGATATTTCTATTCATCGGGCTCGTTGTCGTTTTCGGTGTTGTGATCATCTATGGCCTCGCGAACCGTGGCATCACGTCGGGCGGCAGTATTGTCGAGGATGGTGGTGGCACGCCGGCAAGCGGTTTTGCGGACCAACTCAAGGCCGGCATCAGCAACGGCGTTATCGATCCGCCAGGGCAACCGATCACGCCGGTTCGGCCGGAACCAGTTGAAGTTGCCAAACCGGAAATCGTGCAAGCGCAGAAGCCGTATAGCAATCCGTTTCAGCAGCAGCCCGTCTCATCGGACGCGGTGATCGAACCGCAGGAAACGGAGATAGATTGGCGCGAAAGGATGAAACGCCGCAACGAAGAGCAGGAAATGCAGGAATTGCAGCGCCAACGGATGAAGCGCCTGCAATCCATTGACGCGGCTTACGACAGTCCAATCGTCGTGAACATCGATGAACTGGAGGGGCAGGGGCAGGGATCGCAGACCACCCAGGGCAATCAGACAGGAAACGGGGCGTTTACGCGCAGCCCGTCTTCTCCTGATCTTCTATCCGCAGCCCTGCAGGCGGCTCAAGGCGGGGCTGCTAATGCCGATCCCAACGGACAATTCGGTAAACAGGATTTCTTCAATCAGGACATTTCGGAAGCCGGATATCTCGCGAACCGCGTTGTTCCGCAGCAGTCACCCTATGAATTGAAACGCGGCTCGGTGATCCCGGCAACGCTCATCACCGGCATTAATTCGGACCTTCCCGGCCGGATCACCGGCCAGGTCAGACAGAACGTCTATGATAGCGCAACCGGCCATCTGCTTTTGATCCCTCAAGGAACCAAACTGTTCGGCCGGTATGATTCCGATGTGTCGTTCGGTCAGAAGCGCGTGCTCGTCGTCTGGACAGATATCATCTTCCCAAATGGAGCTACTTTGCAGATCGGCTCCATGGGGGGCGTTGACGGCGAAGGTTATGGCGGTTTCAAGGACAAGGTGAACAACCATTACCTGCGCACCTTTGGGTCCGCAGCGCTTCTCGCAATTATCGGAACTGGAATTGATATGGCTGTTCCGGAGAGCTCTACGCTTTCCACCCAGGACACGGCCTCAGATGCCGCCCGCCGCAACTTCGCGGAAGTGTTCGGCCGGGTGGTGGAGCGGACCATCAACAAGAACCTCGATGTCCAGCCGACACTTCAGATCCGGCCGGGATACAATTTTAATATTCTGGTCGATCAGGACATCATCTTTCCGGGATCGTATGGCTGACTATGCTGGAATACAGGAAGGCAATTGAATTAGCGGCCAGAACAAGATTTGCCAAAAATCCTGCGCTTAGTTGGAACGAACTTCGAGCAATCGATTTGACCAGTCTGATTTTCACGACCTGCTACAGCGACAGTCTTTATTTAAGAAGAAACTCGCACAGGCTTATTTGAGCACCGCGTTTGTCAGGTGCAAACAGCCGGCACAGCCCCCGGGGCGAGCAACTTAGCGGGACAGTCAATCACCCAATAGGTACTACGCTTCAAAGAGCGTTTGGATAATCGGACAGGTCGGGACATCTCCCTTGGCGCATTCAGACGCCATTTTAGTCAGAGCCTTCTCCAGCTTCTTCAGGTGCTGAATCTTTTCCCTCACAGAGCTCAGGTGTTCCATTGTCATGGCATGCACCTCACCGCAACTGATGCCTTTCTGGTCGACCATTTTCAGCATCTCGCGGATCTCGTCGATGCTGAACCCGAGTTCCCGGCTCCGCTTGATAAACGACAAACGTTGAAGGTGGTCGTGGGTGTATTGCCGGTTGCCTCCGGCGGTCCGGTCAGGCTTGGGCATCAATTCAATGCGTTCATAGTACCGGATCGTCTCGATATTGACACCGGCTTCGCTGGACATTGCCCCAATCGGATAGCCTCGCGCGTTCGTGATCCCGGACATGAGAGAAACTCCTTGCATCTGTAGTGACTACAGACGGTAAGCCTTCCCCATAGTCAGATCAATGGGGGTGCCGGAATGACGACGGACATACATCCAGTGACCAAAAGAGAAACAGACCTTGGTGCGAAGGCCGCTACCGCCGGCGGCATACTTGGCGCACTTGCAATGACGTCCTGCTGTATTCTGCCTCTGGTTCTTTTCAGCCTCGGGGCCACAGGCGCCTGGATCGGTCAGCTTGGTGCGCTCACCCAGTACAAATGGATCTTTTTCGCGTTTGCCGGAGGCGCACTCGGCTATGGGTTCTGGAAGGTTTACAGGCCGACGCCGCAGGCCTGCGATGATGGGAGTTGCGACCGCCCCCTGCAAAAGCGGTTCATGAAAAGAGCACTGTGGAGCGCAACTTTCGTTGTCGCGCTCTCCTTGGCCTTCCCGTACCTCGCTCCGCCGCTGCTCGGCTACTGAGAAAGGATCCTCCATGAAAAAGACGTTTATGACACTTGCCGTTTTGTTCCTGGCAACCGGAGCAACACACGCAGAAGAACGAAAAGCGCGGATCGAGGTCACTGGCCTTTGGTGCCCGTCTTGTTCTTACATCGTCGGCGAGGCGCTGCAGAAATCCGAGAGCGTCGCGATATTGAATTTCCAAGAACACGAAGATGGCCGGTCCGGTGTCTACACAATCACGTTCGACGATGCTGTGACGGATTTGGGGGAGATCGCCGCACAACCTGCTGCATACGGGTACACGGCGGTATTGCTGGACGATGGAACGAACTCCGGAAGTTGACCTGTGAGTGACAAACCCTTGGGAATGATGCTGGCGACGGCGGTTGCCGCTCCCGTCATGATTGTCTGCTGCGGTGGCGGTCTGGCGTTCGTCGGTTCCGCGGCAACAGGATTGATTGCCCACTTTTCCGGTTCCGGTGTCGTGTTGTCGGTGCTGACTGCCGCAATCGCAGGTTTTCTCGCTTATTTCCTGCGCCAAAGGTCGCGACTGTCGGCCGGGGAAGGCTGCGGAGAAGACAATAGGAAAAATATGAAATGAACAACAAGCTCCTGGCGACAGGGGTAATAGGTACAGTGATCGCTGCGCTTTGCTGCTTCACACCGGTTCTCGTCGTATTGTTCGGTGCCGTTGGGCTGTCAGCCTTCGTTGGCCTTCTTGACTACGTCCTGTTGCCCGCTCTCCTCGCCTTTGTACTTCTCACACTCTATGCGCTTGTTCGCAATGCACGACGCCAACGCAACGAAGGAAACCGGAATGTCTGACTGTTGTTCGAAGAGGAACGGATCCTACCACCTGGCTGTGGTCGGCGCGGGCTCAGCCGGGTTCTCGGCCGCGATCACGGCGGCCGAGGAAGGTGCCCGGGTTGCCCTGATCGGTCACGGCGTCATAGGAGGAACTTGCGTCAATGTCGGTTGCGTGCCGTCGAAGGCGATGATCCGGGCTATGGAGATCATGCACGCGCCAAAAGCCGCTCGAAGATTTGACGGGATAGAGGCGACGGCGCAGATCACGGATTGGGCCGCCGTAATCCGCCAGAAACAGGCGCTGGTCGATGACCTGCGAGCTGCAAAATATATCGACGTCCTGCCCCAACACAACAACATCGCCTATCTGGAAGGTGAGGCTCGTTTCATTGCCGGCGGGCAGCTGACCTTGGAAGGAGAGGTCATCAAAGCTGAGAAGATCCTCCTTGCCACGGGATCCCGGCCGCAGGTGCCTGACATTCCCGGAATGGCCCAGGTACGCCCTCACGACAGCACATCAATTCTCGATGTTCAGAAGCGCCCGGAATCTTTGATTGTCATGGGAGGCGGATACATCGGTGTCGAATTGGCGCAAGTTTTTGCCCGTGCGGGTACGCGCGTCACCATTGTGAGCCGCCGAGGATTGCTGCCGGAGGCGGAACCGGAAATCGGTGATGCGCTGACGCGGGCGTTTGAAGACGAAGGCATTGTCGTCCAAACCATCAAGAGCTACACAGAAGTTTTGATGCGTGACGGCCGCATTGCACTGAGGGTCGAAACCGAACATGGAACCGGAATCCTGGAAGCGGAGGACCTTCTTCTTGCGACAGGTCGTACGCCCAACACGCAAAATCTTGCGTTGGACCTGGCCGGAATCGCCACCGACCAGCGTGGCGCGATCCTTGTCGATGACCGGATGCGTACCAGCCAGAAAAACATCTACGCCGCCGGCGATGTAACCGGACGTGATCAATTCGTGTATATGGCAGCCTACGGTGCCAAACTGGCCGCGAAAAACGCGATGAACGCCGATAGCTTGGTCTATGACAATGCTACCATGCCGGCAATCGTCTTCTCCGATCCCCAGGTTGCAAGCGTCGGTTTCACTGAGGCCGCCGCGAAGGTTGCCGGCCACACTGTTCGCACTTCAGTCTTGTCGCTCGAGCACGTTCCTCGAGCACTCGCAGCCCGGGACACGCGCGGGCTCATCAAACTTGTCGCGGACGGAAACACCAAGCGGTTGCTCGGGGCACATATACTTGCTCCGGAAGGTGCCGACAGTATCCAGACCGCGGCGATGGCGCTCAAGGCGGGAATGACATACGAAGAGCTCGGCGCGATGATCTTCCCATACCTCACAACGGTTGAAGGGTTGAAGCTTGCTGCGCAGACTTTCGAAAAGGATGTAGCGGCTCTCAGCTGTTGTGCAGGTTGACAGGGGCAGTCTTGAGCTTCCAGCAGGTAGAACTTGTATAAACGGCAAAGAACCTGATTGGAAACCGCGTTGGACCTGACCTTTCAAACATTCAGTCTGGCATTTGGTCTTGGACTGCTGGGTTTTATCGAACCCTGCACGATCGGTGCGCACCTCATATTCGTAAACCGGCAATTACAAAATCCGTCTGAATATCGACTGGTGGCAGTAAGTACCTTCATTCTTGCACGCGTTATCGTCATGGCCGGCTTTGGCGGGGCTATTGTCATGTTGGGCCAAATGTTGATCGGGGTTCAGACCGGCTTCTGGCTGGTGTTTGGGGCCCTTTACCTGGCCCTGGGTCTGTTCATGATTGCAGGCTTTGGCCGGATTTTGCGCCGAAAGTTCGAGGTCGCTCCGGAGCGCTGGCGAATTGCCGGAAATCCACTCCTGCAGGGGCTCGCCTTTGGTTTGAACATTCCTGCATGTGCGGCGCCGATCCTATTCGCTCTTATAGGAACAGTGGCACTTACCGGTTCCCCTGTCTCTGGCGTAGTGCTGATGGGTACTTTCGCACTGGCCCTGTCTGTGCCGCTTCTGCCGCTGACCGTTTGGCCACGCTCTGCGGGTTTTCTTTCCCGGATGGCGGACTGGTTGAGGGCACGGCGCTGGATTCTCGGCCTAGTATTCGTCCTGCTTGGCATTTGGTCGATATGGTTCGGCCTTTTTGTCGATCCTGCGGACTGGAGCGGAAGGTGACGCCGCGCCGAAGATTTTGGCATGTTGTCGGTACCTTCCCGGCCATCCTTCTTTACGGCCCGCTCGGTTCAAGAGCAGTCTTCAACAAAACGTAAGTCGACAGGTTTCGCATTTTCCGGTAATGAGCGTCTTATGACGAGGTATGTCCGAATCTTCATGATCGTGCTGCTCGCTGCTTTCGCGGCGGGAACCGTGGCGCATGCCGCGGGTTCAGCCAAAATGACCATGAAGATGGCTTTTGTCTTAGGCGACGGGACGGACATTGGCGATTGCAAGGATTGCCTGGACGACAAGAACGCTGCGCAACAGTGCGATAACGTATGTATCTCGCCGATCCTGGCAGTAGTGCCCCTGGGACAATTCACCTTGCATGGATCACAGGCGGCTGCCGAAAGTCCGGTTCTGCAAAGCGTGACCGGACGCACTGGTCTGCCGGAACCCTATCCTCCCCGATCAATCATCCTGAGCTGACGCCGCGCGGACTTAACTTTCCGGCTAGCGGCGCCCGAAGTCATGTGCGGTAAAACCGACTGCCCATGATCTCGATATGCTTTGCGCAGAGTGCGCGTTGCTATTCAAGCACCCTCTCAGGATGGTTGGAACGTCATGGCCATGTATCTGCCGACGCTGACGCGTCGGACATTCCTCACACGCACCGCAGCTTTCTCGGCTGGTGCAGTGCTTCCGGTTCTTGGACTACGAAATGCCCAGGCGGCCTCCATTAGGGAGTTCCGGCTGAAGGCATCACCGGGACGGACGCAACTCGTTCCGGATACTTATGGAAACACGCCGGTCTGGGCCTACAACGGCACAGTGCCCGGCCCGGCAATTCGTGTCCGTCAAGGCGATCGCATTCATGTCGTGATCGACAACGGCCTTGAGGAAGAGACCACCGTCCACTGGCACGGTGTGCGCACGCCGAACGCCATGGACGGCGTGCCGCATCTGACGCAGACGCCGATCGCTCCCGGTGAGACCTTCACCTACGAGTTCGACGCCGTCGATGCCGGTACCTATTGGTATCACCCTCACTTAAACAGCACGGTGCAGGTGGGGCGCGGTCTCTACGGCCCGCTGATCATCGAGGAATCCGAGCCGGTTCGCGTCGACCGAGAACTGATCTGGGTTCTCGACGATTGGCGACTCACCGGGGACGCAGCGATCAGCGACGATTTCGGCAACCCCCATGACTTGATGCATAACGGACGTATCGGCAACACGGTCACCGTCAACGGCCGTGTTCCGGAGAGCATTGCGGTCCGTGCTGGAGAGCGCATCCGGCTGCGCCTGATCAATGCTGCCAATGCCCGGATCTTTGGCCTCGACTTTGCAAACCTCGAGCCGGTTGTGATCGCCCTCGACGGGCAACCCGTGACGCCGCACGCACCGGCGAACGGGCTCGTCACGCTCGGTCCAGCCATGCGGGTGGACCTGATCCTCGACATGACCGGCCGGCCAGGCAGCCGGGTCTCTGTGGTGGACCGGTTCTACAAGGGACAGGAGTACCGGTTGGTCGATCTCGCCTATGCGGAAGCGGCGCTCAGGAAAGCTGCTCCTGACTGGCCTCTTGAACTTCAAGACAATCCGCTTGCCGAGCCGGACCTGGGCGACGCGATCCGGCACGAGGTCACGTTCAACGGCGGCATGATGGGCCAGATGATCATGGCCGAAATGGGCGGCAGCATGGGGAACGAAGCCTCCGGTGGAATGATGGGCAACATGATGAACATGATGCATGGCCGGGGCATCTGGTTCATCAACGGCAAGGCCGCCACCGGTCATGTGATGGACCCGCTGCTGACGGTGCCGCGCGACAGCACATGCGTCCTGGCAATGACAAACGCAACGGCCTGGCATCATCCAATCCACCTGCACGGACATTCCTTCCGCGTCCTGTCACGGAACGGTCTGCCTACAACGCATCGTGAGTGGCAAGACACCGTGTTGATGGCACCGCGCGAGAAGGTCGAGATCGCCTTCGTCGCCGACAATCCGGGAGACTGGATGTTTCACTGCCACATTCTTGAGCACCAGGCCGCTGGCATGATGGGGGTGATCCGCGTTTCCGGAAAAGAGGAGCGGATATGAGCCGGGTAGCCCTTTTCCTCGCCGCGTTGGCCGGCCTTTCAGTCAGTTCGGCCGCACTCGCAGACGGGGACGTGAGGCGTGGTGCGCAGGTCTATCGCGCCTGCGTTGCTTGCCATGCCCTCGAACCGGGGTTGCATCTCAGCGGCCCGAGCCTCGACAGCTTCCTGGGCCGTACGGCGGGTACGGCGGAGGGGTTTGTTCGTTATTCAAGCGGGCTAAAGGACGCCGGTATCTTCTGGAACGCGGCTACGCTCGACGGTTGGCTGAAAGACCCGGCGGATATGATCCCTGGTACCTACATGACCTTCCGAGGGATCGACGATCCTCAGGCGCGCACCGATCTGCTCGCCTTTCTCGCTATCGCCGGCCAGCCCGCCGGTGGCAAAAAGGTCGTTGATGAAGGACTTATGCCCGCTGGTTGGTTGCGGGCCGGGGCGCCGGAGCCGATCGGCGAGCCATCGCCGGAGACGCATGTCACGGCAATCCGCCATTGTGGCGACAGCTACTTCATCACCACTGGCGACGGGCGGGAAACGCCCTACTGGGAGAAGAACATCCGGCTCAAGATCGACAGCGCCGAGACCGGCCCGCCGGTCGGCCTGCCTGTGATCCTTGGTGCTGGCATGGGCGGTGACCGTTTCTCGGTGATCTTCCGGAGCCTTGCCGATCTCCAACAATTTGTCACGGAAAGCTGCGAGGCACGCCGAACATGAAAGATATCGACATGAGAGTAATGACCCAAAGTTCCTACCGCCTTTCGAGGCGCGCTTTTCTCGGTGCTTTGCTAGTGGGGACTGGCCTCATAAACCTGCCTTTGGGCGTTCGCAACGCGTTTGCAGCAACCCGTCTGTCAATTGCATTCGATGGCGATGCTTTGATCCTGGCCGGTAAGACTCTTTCCCGCAGCGACGGCTCCGGCGGCTGGAGGGAGATGCCCGCACCGGCGGTGAACGGCATCTTGTCGCTCGCAACGCACCCGGGCCGGCCTGGCCGGATCGCGGCGGGGCTCGCGGGTGGCGGCTTCGCTATTTCCGAGGATGGCGCGCGCACTTGGGAGACGAGAAGCACTGGTCTACCCGACGCCCCGGTATCAGCAGTCACCATTGCGGTGGGAGAGCCAAATACGATCTACGCGGCCATTCGCGGCGACGGTCTTTGGAAGAGCGAAGATGCCGGTGGCTCTTGGGCCCTCGCGATGGACCGACCGTGGCTGGCGGACGCAGAGCACGATCTGACGGCATTGGCCTCGGTCGATCTAGCAACGGGCATGGGCGGTATCTGGATCTATGCCGGAACCGAACTTGGTCTCACGCGCGTGCCCGACTGCTTCTGCCGCTGGCAGGAGGTTCAGCCGGGCGATGCGATGGACGCGCTTGCATCGGGGAAACCGGCTCCGTCGGAAGCGCCCCTTCCCGAAGGTGGGACAATCAACGGATTGGTCAGCGCGGCATCCCAACCCGCTCGCCTTTACGCCGCGCTGCCTTCGGGCATCTGGAGATCTCAGGACGCCGGAGTCGTGTGGTCGCAAATATCGGGCACGGCCTCGCTCGCCCTCGCCGTTCACCCCACCAATGCCGATCATGTCGTCGCCATCAGAGGCGATGGCCTTGTCGAAAGCCGCGATGGCGGCGCGAACTGGACCGCGCTCGCAGGGGCATAATGGAGAATGTCATGAACAAGATAAAAAATGCCGCAGTCGTCGTTGCCGTGTTCGCCGCTGCGGGTATCGCCTACTGGTCGTTGGGGTCAACCGACGCTCCCCTTCAAAGTGTTGCTGCCGCCACTTCGGGGTCCAAGGAGATCACCATCTGGCGTGATCCGGGATGTGGGTGTTGCGATGCCTACGCGGTCTATCTGGAAGGCAATGGCTATGTAGTGACGCGCGTCGACGACCGGAATTTTGACAAGCGCTCCATCGAAGCCGGGGTACCTGAAAAGGGTCTTGGATGCCATTTGGCCGAGATCGACGGTTATATCGTGAGCGGGCTCGTGCCGGCCGAGATCATCGAACGGCTTGTCACTGAGCGGCCGGATATCACCGGGATCACCTTGCCCGGCATGCCCGCCAACGCTCCCGGCATGGCTCCATCCAAGACCGGTACGTTGAAGACCTACGCGTTTGGTGAGGGCGGTGTCTCCGTCTATGCCGATGAATGAGTTCATGAGTGAAGCAATAGATGGTGCCAAAATCGGTCTGATGATAGCCGGGGGCCTTTTTGTGACGATTCTAGTCTTCGGCGCCGTGATCTTCGGGTTCTACACGTTCGTGAAACACTTGAGGGGGCCGCGATGAGGCGCAAGCTGTTTTTCGTCTCCGCTATCGTCGTTTCCGTTCTGTCAGCCATCGGCGCATTCGCGCAACAGGAGGATGGCAAGGAGAAATCGCAAACGGTGACCTTCCTTGGTCAGCCTGTGACGAGCAAGCAGATTGCCCTGGGTCAGAGGGTCTACGGCGAATACTGCGCTTCCTGCCATGGAGCCAGCCTTGAGGGCCAGCCGGACTGGAAGCGCCGGCTGGAAAACGGCCGCATGCAAGCGCCGCCGCACGACGAGACTGGCCACACATGGCATCACTCGGACCAGGATCTGTTTGACATCACAAAGCTCGGCGTTGGCGGTGTCGTTGCGGGCTATGAGAGCGACATGCCCGCTTTCGGGGACATCCTGAGCGACAAGGAGATCACCGCCGCGCTCGCATTCATCAAGAGCACCTGGCCCGAACGCCAGCGGGACGTGCAGGCTCGCATTTCAGCCAAGGACGGGGGTGCTTCATGAGCCATGCCAATGAATATGCCATTGTCTCTACGCGCCGCCGCAATTTTCTGGCGTTTCTGCCTCTGGCTGGAGCGGTCCTGCTAGGCGTGGTGCTCGCCTGGGGCTTGACCCGCGATCCGAGTATTCTCCCGTCCACACTTATCGGTAAGTCCGTGCCTGCGTTTGAGCTGCCGCCGGTCAAGGGGCGGACACTCGGATTGTCGAGCACCGATCTCAAAGGCGAAGTCTCGCTGGTCAATGTCTTCGCCTCCTGGTGCGTTGCTTGCCGCGCGGAGCACCCTCTGTTCATGAAGCTTGCTGCACAAGGCGCCGTTCCGCTGCACGGCCTTAACTATAAAGACCAGCCGGATGACGCGGCGCAATGGCTGGACAGCCTTGGCGATCCTTACACGCGTACGGGGGCCGACATCAGCGGACGCGTGGCGATTGATTGGGGTGTATACGGCGTACCTGAAACGTTCGTCATCAGCGCGGACGGACGCGTCACCTACAAGCATATCGGACCCGTGAATGAGGAGGTGCTTACCCGCACCATCCTGCCGCTCGTTGAAGAGCTGCGCCGTCAGGCTAAAGGCGACAACGCCCTGGGTGACGGCCAATGAAGAAGCTCCTGCAGGGACAGCGCGCGATCGTATTTCTGGCGGTAGGCACGCTCGCACTGACCGTGATCGCGATCGTTGGCGTGACCTATTTCAGCGGAGGCACGCCAATGCGTCCGCCTCAAGGCGGAGGACAGGCCGAGCCAGCCTCGTCCCGGTCTTTCGTGATCCACGAGGCACCGCGCCCGCTCCCCGAAATTAAGTTTGAGGACGGGAACGGTCAGGCTCTTACTCTGGCCGATTTGAGAGGCAAGACCGTGTTGCTCAACATCTGGGCGACGTGGTGCGTTCCCTGCCGCGAGGAAATGCCGACGCTCGACGCGCTTGAAGCGGAACTTGGCGGCCCGGTCTTCGAAGTTGTGGCGCTTTCGGTCGATCGGGCTGGACCGGATGTTGTTCGGAATTTCTATGCAGAAATAGGCATTGAACATCTTGGTCTCTACATCGATGCCACAATGCGGGCCTCGTTCGACCTCCAGGCGCCGGGACTGCCGACGACGCTTCTCATCGACAGCGAGGGCCGAGAACTGGGAAGACTTGTCGGTTCTGCCGAGTGGGACACACCAGAAATGATCGCACTCCTCAATACTCATCTGAAGTCAAATTGAAAGGGAACCCGCCATGCCCGATACACAACAGTCACAATCTCGAAACGGGTCTCTCAGCCGCGACCTGCTTTATGCGCTTCGCTATTATCTCGGCAACCGACGCGGTTTACTCGTTCTCGCCGGACTGGTGATTGCGTCGGGGCTGGCGCTGAACTGGAGTTGGTTGGCTGCTGTCGGCATCGCACCAATCCTGATCAGCCTTTTGCCTTGCTTGGCAATGTGTGCGCTCGGCCTGTG
The DNA here is from genome assembly GCF_001999245.1 of Roseibium algicola. Lineage (NCBI taxonomy): Bacteria > Pseudomonadati > Pseudomonadota > Alphaproteobacteria > Hyphomicrobiales > Stappiaceae > Roseibium > Roseibium algicola. The sequence continues at coordinate 20,199 of NZ_CP019632.1, forward strand.
TATGAACCGGTCAGGCAGTAAATCTTGCTCGGCCGCAGAGAGCAATGCTGGCCCTACCGAGACCGAGGTAGCTCGGCCAGCCACGAAGGTTGTAGCAATCGACACGGCTCCTGACAGCGTGGCCCCTAAGATTGACGAGGCCCGCGTTCTTGCAAGCCACGAACCGCAGCCCTCCAAAGAAAGGAGACCGAGCGATGCGTAAATCGATCAGAGCGTTCGCTATTGTTTCTTCAGTTGTCGCAGGGCTCGCGGTTGCACCCGTGCTCTACACCCATGCCTCAGAGGCGTCCCGCGACACCCTGAAAGGCTCCGGCACAATGGAAGGCTGCAACAGGATGATGCAGTCCATGAGCCATGACGACCCTGAACGGCCCAACGAGCAGTGGCGCGAGAAATCGCTCGACCGCAAAGGCCTCCCAGAAACGAATGGGTGAGCATGTTATCGGCCACACACGGGCGGATGCTTTCGAGGTAGACAGATGACATCAACCAAAACAAGGCAGCTCGAACGCATCCGCATCAGCCTATGGATCCTCGTGGCCGCTGCTGTGCTGGCGCTCAGTGGCGTCTATTTCGTCCGGACCATTTGGGTTCGCGAGCCATCTCCGCCGATCACCGTCGGCGAAGCTGCAATTCGCTCCGATTTTTCGTTGATCGACCACAACGGCAATCGCGTAACAGAGGCCGACTTCCTGGGGCGCTGGCAACTCGTGTTCTTCGGATTTACCTATTGCCCGGATGTTTGCCCTACCACGCTTGCCTATCTGGGGAACGTGCTGGATCGGCTTGGCGGCGAGGTCGAGCACGTTGCTCCGATCTTCATCACGGTCGATCCGTCCCGGGACACGCCGCAGGTGATGGCGGAATATGTCCAGGCCTTTCACCCCAAGCTGGTCGGACTGACCGGATCGGAGGCCGAGGTTGCCGCGGCTGCCCAATCCTTCCGCGTCTATTACGAAAAAATGGAAGAGGAGACGGCTCCGGACGGATACCTGATGGCACACTCCGGGCACATCTATCTGATGACTCCGGACGGCCGCTTTGAGGATGTCTTCCGCGAAGGTGATCAGTCCGCAGAAGAGATGGCCGCCCATGTCCTTGCAACAATGACCGGGAAACAACTATGAGAAAACTGATTGCAATAGTCGTGATAACTTTGGCCGTCGCATCGCCGGCACTCGCCGGTGAGAGTGTTCGCGTCCTCGATGCGTGGGCGCGGGCGTCCATCCTCGCATCCCGTCCCGGCGCCGCCTATGTCACGATCGAGAGCACTTCGGACGACAGGTTGATTGGAGCGAGCACGCCTGTGGCCGCTCAGGTCATGATTCATGCAGTCGAGAAGGACGGTGACGTAAGCCGCATGGACCACATCGAAACGCTTGAGTTGCAGGCGGGTAAGCGGATCACGCTCGCGCCCGGTGGCATGCACCTGATGCTGATGGGACTGCAACACAAACTCAGTAAGGGTACGACATTCCCCATGACGCTCAGCTTCGAAAAAGCCGGAGAGATCACCGTCCAGGTTTCGGTGCTTGCAATAGCGGCTGAAGGCCCGCGGGAGGCAGCAGAATGAAGCGTTTCCTGGGCCTCGCCGTCCTGCTGAGCGCCCATCCGGCATTTGCCCACCATCCCGGCGAACGCATTGACGAGGTGATGACCGAAAAGGAGCCGGCTTTCGAGGTGACAGATCGCCCTTCCATGCCCGAACTCAATCTCGAAGAACCGGGTGGCAATGTCCTGCACTTCGATGATCTCTCTGATCAGGTCATCGTGCTTAGCTTTGTGCCAACGGACTGTGGCGGCCCATGCGCCGAGCAGCAGGCTGATCTCGCTGGCGTGCAAGGACAAGTGAACGTTTCGCCGATGAAGGAAATGGTCACGTTCGTAACCGTTCACGACTCGGACTCGTCAATCGAGGTTACGTGGGATGAGGCGAACTGGAAACTTGTCATCCCGTCCGGGGAGGAGACAACCGCCGCTGCTGCGGATCGTTTCGCCGCGCTAAGTAGCCAAGGTCAGGATATGCCGATGGTGCATGTTATCGACCGAAACGGACGACATGCCGGGATATTCCATGGCGCTGACTTTCAGAGGGCAAACGTGACGCTCTACATCAACCAGCTCATCAACAATGCGTATGCGCCAAAACCACCAACCGAAAAAGGGTGGTGGGAACGGCTGACAGGCTGGCTCTGAATGGTGGAAGAAGAGAAATGACGCAGTTTTCGAGACCCACGGGGCGCCGCTTCGGCTTGATCCTCCTTCCCCTATTGCTGATCATCGCGGCAGGAGCCTGGTATCAGCTCGATCCAGGGTTCCAGACAGGCCGGCAACTCGCGACCGCGTCGGAGAACTTGCCGCAGGAAGCGTTCGAGCGGCGAGTGCGCAACTATCTTGTCGCTAACCCCGAAGTTATCGTCCAGGCCATGCAGAACCTCGAACGAAAGCAAAGGGAGGCAGAACAAACGGAGGCTCAGGCGGCCCTTGCCGCAAACAGTGACGAACTGCTCAAAAGTCCCGAAAGTCCGGTCGGCGGCAATCCGCAAGGCGATGTGACCATGGTCGAATTCTTCGACTATAACTGCCCATATTGTCTGCAGGTCGCGTCCGCAATGGCGGCGGCCGAAGAAGGCGATTCCCAAATGCGGATCGTCTACAAGGAGTTTCCCATTTTGGGCCCGGACTCCGTGTTCTCGGCTAAGGCAGCGCTCGCGGCGCACCGGCAGAACCTCTACCCGCAGTTCCACAAGGCGATGATGCAGGTGTCAGGCTCGGCCGACGAAGTGCAGGTCATTACTGTCGCCAAAGAGATAGGCGTCGATGTCGAACAACTCCGGACCGACATGCAGGATCCTGCGATCCACGAGGAGATTGAGCGCAATCTTGCGCTCGCCCGAATACTGAGGATCAACGGCACCCCGGGTTTCGTCATCGGCAACGAGATCCTGCGAGGTGCTACCGACTTGCAAACCATGCAGCGATTGATCGACCAAGCCCGGAAGGAAATAAATCGATGAAGCCGGAGTCTCTGAAAGTTTATCCTAATGCCTGAACTCTCGAACATCGGTATCCTCAGCGCCTTCCTGGCCGGAGTTATTTCGTTTTTGTCGCCTTGCGTCCTGCCGTTGGTGCCGGGATATGTTTCTTACGTCGCCGGCCGGTCGACCTTCGCTTCACCGTCAGGTGAGATAGCTGTCGCCCGAAGCACAACGCTCGCTCTCAGCCTCTGCTTTGTGCTTGGCTTCACCACGGTCTTCGTGATCCTCGGTGCCAGCGCCTCGGCGCTTGGCCAGTTGTTGCTCAGCTACCGGTTCGAGTTGAACATCATTGGGGGCGGGATCGTCACGCTGTTCGGGCTGTTCATGCTCGGAACGATCCGCCCGGCGTGGATGATGCGCGAGGCACGCTTCCATCTCGATCTACCTGGCGGACGGACCGTCTCGGCCTATGTCCTCGGTTTGGCCTTCGCTTTTGGCTGGACACCCTGCATCGGTCCGATACTTGGTGCCATCCTGACAGTTGGCGCCGCGTCGACGACGCTTGCCGACGGTATCGCTCTGCTCACAATCTATTCGCTCGGTCTTGGCGTGCCATTCCTGCTTGCAGCGCTGTTCACCGATACGCTGGCCGCCAGGTTGAAGGCGTTCGGGCGCATTGGAAAAGGCCTGCGGATTGTAGCGGCAGTGGTAATGATCGTGATGGGAATTGCCATGATGACGGGTTATCTGTCCGCTTTCGCCTTCTGGCTTCTGGCCACCTTTCCCATTCTGTCATCTATCGGTTGAGTTTAACCACGATATAGTTGGAGAAGTTGCTTCGTGCCCTCAATCGTCACTGCCTCGAAAGCCGGATGTTCTTCGCCGGTCAGGTCGAAATACGCGGCAATATGGATGCAAGAGGCGATCCTGTTTCCGTAGGCGTACCGGATCCGCTGCTGCGCCCTGTCCATGTTGACTGGTCCGTGATGTCGAAGCACATGCATTCGGCCATGTAGGGTGGGTGGCGTGTAGCGATCAAGGCCGACGACCAGATAATTTTAGCTCAAGCGGCGCGTGACGGCCGCGCCGAGATATCCGCTCGAACCGGTGACCAGAACGACCGGTTTTTGCTCTTAGTTCAAGATTGAATTCCAAAATCAGTCCTGCGTCATTTGCGCAGATATTTAATCAGGGCGGCGATGAGGAGGATCAGGGAAACTACGATCAGTATCCACACCACCCCCATTCCGATCATCATTCCGCCGCCCATGCCTTCACCCATCATCATTCAGTCGCCTTCCAGAATCGCTTAACTGACCCATCTTTCTATAATGTCTGAGCGCAATATTTGTTCCCGCCTCCTTCGACGAGTTGGCGAACCATCTCGGCGTATGCCCTCGGTCTGGCCTTCGCTTTTGGCTGGACACCGTGCATCGGTCCGATCCTTGATGCCATCCTGACAGTTGGCGCCGCGTCGACGATGCTTGCCGACGGTATCGCCCTCTTCACGATCTATTCGCTCAGTCTTGGCGTGCCGTTCCTGACTGCAGCCCTGTTCACCGACACGCTGGCCGCCAGGTTGAAGGCGTTCGGGCGCATTGGAAAAGGCCTGCGGATTGTAGCGGCAGTGGTAATGATCGTGATGGGAATTGCCATGATGACGGGTTATCTGTCCGCTTTCGCCTTCTGGCTTCTGGCCACCTTTCCCATTCTGTCGTCTATCGGTTGAGTTTAACCACGATATAGTTGGAGAAACTATGACTTGACCTTCCTGTTGCTGGATGGCTCAGGCTTGATCATCAAAGAAGGAAGCAACGGCAATGACAAAAAGCGTCGATCTGTTGGAGAAAGAACTCCTGCACGTGTTCAGGTATGCCTGTCGACGAGACCGGATGGACATCGCAGAATTCATACTCGCTGCCTTGGAGAAACTGGATGACGAAAGAAAGTTATCTTCTCATGGCAATCGTCCATTGAACGATGCCTATCGTGATCTGATAGGGACTTGCATCGCCGGTAGGCCATGACTTTCGCGATCCGGTGAGTTTTCCTGTCCGCATCCTACTCGTGGCTATGTGGCCCGCGGGCCTAAAAAAATGATTGTCGCGCCAATCATGCAAACCGTTGCGCCAGTAATGTCCCAGCGGTCAGGATGGACGCCCTCGGCCAGCCAGAGCCATATGAGAGAACTCGCAATGTAGATACCTCCATAGGCCGCATAGGCACGACCTGCGGCCGCGCTATCTACCAACGTGAGCAAATATGCAAACAGGCTCAACGCGGCGAGACCCGGAACGATCCACCAGATTGACTTGTCGAGCCGCAGCCAAGCCCAAAATGCAAAACATCCTGCTATTTCAAAAACGGCTGCGCCGACATATGCCGCGAAAGTTTGCATTCTTGATAGCCCTCGTTTCGAAGAATGGAAATCCGATCCTGCTTCTTGCTCAACGGAATTCGTCACGCACTCGCATGATTGTTTGACGGCTGGTACCAAATGCTCGGGCAATAGCAGAAATACTTTTGCCGGAATTCAGCGCAAACCGCACATCTTGCTTTTGGCTGTCTGTCAGGCTTGGCCGCCGACCCAGAACTTTCCCTTCGGACTTGGCACGTCTTAGGCCTGACTGCGTTCGCTCGATTAGCAAATCCCGCTCGAACTGGGCAACGGCATTGAGCACGTTCATGGTCATCGTGCCGGCGGAACTCGTCAGGTCGACACCGCCAAGTGCAAGACAGTAGACCCGTACTCCTTCGTCGGCCAATGCCTTTACTGTTGAACTGACGTCTATCGCATCCCGGCCGAGGCGATCGAGTTTCGTCACGATGAGAATGTCGCCCGACTCTAAACGGTCCACCAGCCGAGAGAATTCCGGACGCTGCGTTATCGGCACACTGCCGGAAATCCTCTCGGTCACAATCCGGCGGTCTTCGACGTGGAACCCCGCCGCCCGGATTTCTTCTAGCTGGTTTTGGGTCGTCTGGCCGGGCGTGGAGACGCGGGCATAGACGAAAGTGCGTGACATGGCGTCAATCCTGTCCGAAAAGGCTGTTCAAATTATCTGCTTGTCCAGAATGCAGTCAAGCTAATTTGTGGACAGGGTATTTAAGCCCCGTACGCAATCGGACGTTTTCGGACAGGAAACCTGTCAGGTTCAAGCTGCACCATCAAAGCCTGGGATCAAACACCTAGTGCAGGATGGGCATACTCGCTCTTCTATACCGATTGGAATTGATCAAACGGTCAAAATAAATTCCATAATAACTATTATGCGTTATGTTATTATAGCAGGGTGCGCGCTATTCCCAAGTGCGACTTCTGTTTGAAACCAATAGGTTATCAAACAGGAGGATTGTGTCATGGGATCAAAATACAGCCACCTGACGCTGGAGGAGCGCCGCAAGATTGAACGCTGGCGCCAGGCGAAAGTGTCACCTTGCCGAATGGCGAAGATCCTTGGGCGGCACCGATCAACGATTTTTCGAGAATTGAAACGCAACCATTTTCAAGATGAACAGTTGCCGGACATCGTCGGCTATTTTGCTGTGGCGGCCCACCAGGAATGCGCCACGCGTCGGTCACGAAAACGAAAACTGATCAAGCATTCGGATCTGCGTCATCTTGTGACCGATCGCATCAAGGATGGCTGGACGCCGGAACAGATTGCCGGACGCATGAGATACGAAGGCGCCTCCCACCGGGTCTGCCAGGAAACGATCTACCGTTATATCTATTCGAAGGAAGGCCTGGCCCAGGAGCTGTGGTGGTACTTGCCGACACATCGAAAGTCTCGAAAGCCCAGACGAGCGAGAAAGCGCCTGCCACCCAAATTCCATCGTGACGTCAGCATCTTGTTCCGGCCAGATGCCGTGGCACATCGGCAGGAGTTCGGGCACTGGGAAGGTGATTTAATGCTGTTCAAACAGCACTTTGGTTCTGGCAACGTTACGTCCCTGGTGGAACGCGTCACCCGGTTCACCTTGCTTTTAAAGAATGACAACAGAAGAACACATTTGGTGCTTGGCAAGGTCATCGATGCGATCCGCCACCTGCCAATCCGTTCCCGAAAATCCATCACGTTCGATCGAGGAACCGAGTTTGTGGCCTGGCCGCATCTTCAAGCGGAAATCGGTACACAAACCTGGTTCTGTGATCCATCTGCCCCCTGGCAGAAAGGCACCGTGGAAAACACCAACCGACGTGCCCGACGATGGCTTCCCCGCAAACTCAATATGAGCCGGGTCACCGATCTTGAGTTGAAAGGGATCTGTGACCGGCTCAATGCGACGCCCCGGAAATGCCTTGGTTGGAAGACGCCGGCCGAAGTCTTCAGGGAGAAGATGCTGGCGCAATGAGTGAACGCCCCCTACCCTTGCAATCCGCAGAAGTCGCACTTCAAGTATCGCTCACACTACGATCCGACGATCAGAAATCTCGATTCCATTTAGGTCCGCCAGCGAGACGCTACGAGCGAGGCTTCGAACAGCCTCAGTGTCAGGTTTATGGTGATGCTTACTGCAGATCTCACGTTGGCCCTCGGGACAGATGCTACAAATTTCGCTGATGCCGAAATGACCATTAAAATCTGGTGTCCCGTGGGCGAAGGCGACCCCGCATGACGTTTTGCGGAAGATCGGGCGCCCTTCGAAATGGGCCAAAATTCGACTTTCGGTATCACGTGGTAAAATCTTTCGTCGGGCCAAATCCGTGTAAAGGTCAGGCACCCCGGCTTCTCGAAAATAGGCCTGGATTTCTTTCCGGTAAAAGAGGCCCGTGAAAACCGTCGCATCCGCTAACTCCGAAAGCCGGCGTGCAGACGCGAAGTGGTCGATCGTATCATTTAGACCCGAGATAATCGGGCGCCAGTAGAGGATCTTCTTCACACGAGACGCCGATTTAGCCAGCACTTCCAAGCTTCCTGCGGCTATCGCCGACGGTACTGGCTCCACACGTTCGTCATGGATCCCTGACCAGGTGACCAAGATCGTCAGTTGCAGGTTCTTGAGAGCTTCAAGACGCTCAACGTCTGATCGATCAATTCGCCATCGGGTGATAACCAGGACTGGATTGCTGAGCCCTCGCCTATCCAGAGCTTCGAGGGTCTTGAAAAGATGCGTCTTCACACCAGGCAGGAAGGGGTCCGTAGCTCGGTTGAAAATCTGAATCGGAGTCGTGTGAGCACGAAACGCCCAATGGCCGATGAGTTCCTGCACGGCGATTTCGTCATCGACGATGAGGTGGGGTCGCTTCATCGAAAAATTCTCGAACAAGTGGCGTACGCAGTAGCCACAATCCAGAGGACACCCGACGATGTGATTGAGACTTAAGCCCGACTTTCGATAGTCAATGAAATTCCGAAGGCTTCGAGGTAGATCATCCGGCGCAGGGCGCACGGACTTCAAATTTAAGAATTCTGCTTTTGTCACGTGTACCTCCCAAACCCACAGTCGGACAGTGAACTGCAACACAGGAAAACACAAGTTAGCCGCGAGGAAACATCAACCACCATCACTCTATGCTGCGATGTTCCTTCGAAGCGACCTCGCATCGACCACGCAGAGAAGCATGTATCCAAACGGGATATTCTCACCGCCAGACACGGACCAGCTAGCGAGCAAACTGGTAGATCATGAACAGTATCGTCACGGAGATTGTCATGTGACACGTTTTGGCGCGACATGTGGTGCGACTGCTTTGAGGAAGAGGGCCGCTACGCGCCTTAATCACATCCATCCAGACGCGACAAAGAGTTCCGCTGCTGTTTCAGCCATTCTGTATTGCCCGATTGCTGGCCATACAGAATTCTGTTATTCGTTCCTCTGCTTGCGGTGAGCAGAGGAAAGTGGTCATGGCGATCAACACAACGAAGGACGCGCTGAATTCTACAAGCCGTCACTCCATAGAGAAGCTCGAAACTCTGAATTTCAAGGTTCCGGCCGACTTCAAGAAGGCATTTAAAGGTTATGCCGTTGCCCAGGGTATGACGATGGTTGACTTGCTTCGTGAAGGATTTGAACTCAGCAAAGACAATCGTAAGTCCTGATGCAGCCGATCAAAAGCGGAATATAGTATGTCCGTCAGCGGCGCGAAAACGGCTTGGATTGAGCATCTGGATGTCAGCAGTGTCCAGATTGATGGTCTAGTTCGGGTCGCAGGATATTTGCCTGATGGCCGTCCGCCCGAAGAAGTTGTGACCATGGAGAAGGCCGCCTCATATGGCGCCTACGCGGTGTTTTTCGAAGCGGGGAAACAAGGCAGGCCGGGGGCACCGCAAGCGTTCTTATTCGTCGATGATGGGCCTGCTAATAATCCGGCGTTTGCGGAGTTGCACAAACGAATCTGGAGTTGGGGCGGCGTTCCACTCCTTTATCGGCGGATACCAGGCCTGGTGCAGCTCTTCCGATGCGCCCACAAGGCCGATTTCATTTCGGCTTCGGGAGATCTAGTCTGCAAACCAGTTAAAACACTGGGACTCGCTTCACGTATAGTTGCAAAAGAAGCTTGGTGGGACGCAGAAAGACTGCGAAACAGCACGCTTTGGGATGATCCAGCAGCTTGCAAGCTACTTCTATCCGCGTCGAAATCGGCACATCGCCGGCTTGTCGATGCCGTTAGTGGCCTCCATTCTAGACTGAAGAGTAGTGGTCTACTGAACGCAGGGCTTCGACGCCGCCTTCTTATCCTTTCACTCCTCATTGCTTATCTGGAAGAACGCGGCGTTCTCCCAGCCGACTTTTTCGGGCAATTTACTGAAGGTGCCACGAGATTTTTTCATGTTCTTGAGGACGGTCCTGCGCTTGTACAACTTCTTCGATCTCTTGAAATGCGCTTCAACGGCCACATTTTCAGAATTCACGACGAGGACCGCGCCGCACTTGAGAACAGCACGGAACTTCAAGATTTCAGCACGCTGATAGAGACGCGGGTTGAAGCAGGAGGGCAGCTCAACCTCTGGGCGCTCTACTCTTTCCGCGATTTACCCGTCGAGGTTATCAGCCATATCTATCAGCTATTCGTTTCCGACACCGATAGCTCCGTCTATACACCTCCTTCGCTTGTCCGCCTCATGCTTGATGAGGCATTGAGCTGGCAACGACTTGACCGGGTGATCGACCGAGACGAACTCATCCTCGATCCTGCATGTGGCTCTGGTATTTTCTTGGTCGAGGCTTACAAGCGCCTCGTGCTGCACTGGAGAAGCCGAAACGGCTGGGCTAAACCTGGTGTCCATGTGTTACGCGCATTAGTCGAACGCCTTCGCGGGGTTGATGTCGAAGGTGGCGCGATCGAGCTAGCAGCATTCAGCTTGTGCCTGGCGCTATGCGACGCGCTGGAGCCTGAAGATATCCGCGCAAGTGTTCAGCTTTTCCCAAAGCTAAACGACCGTACACTAATAGAATCCTGCTTTTTTGAAGCAAAGGAGAAAAAACGCATTGTTGGCCCTATCGGCGTCGTTGTTGGTAATCCACCCTTCGTATCCGCCCTCAAGACGCAAGGTGCAATCCGAAGCTATCAGCGCTTCACAGAAGCTATCGGTACTGGGGCAGACAAGCAGATTGCGTACCTGTTCTTGCATGAAGCCATGGAACTTCTCGTTCCTGGGGGTACGCTCTCCATGCTTCAACAGTATAACCTGATCTACAACGCCAGCTCCGCACCTGTTCGCACTGCCTTTTTTTCACGTTGGGATGTGCGCGAAATCCTCGATTTTGTGTCGATTCGTGGATTGTTTAGCAAAGGTGGCGCAGACACTAAAATTGTCGCCGTCGTTGCGGATGCGGCTGAACCACCCAATAACCGCAGAATCTTGCACGCTGTTTTCCGTCGCGCTGGTCGTGCCGATGCCGAACAAGGTTTCGATATCGATTATTATGATTTGCATTGGCTACCGCGCAGTGACGTTCTCGCGGAACCCGGACCTGAAATTTGGCGTTCGGGTCTCTTGGGCGGGGCGCGCGCTTACAGCCTCGTCAAAAGGCTCAAGCAATATCGTACGCTTAAGCAGCATGCCGCTGAACGAGGGTGGCATGTTCGCGAGGGGTTCGTTGAGGGCCAGAAGGGTGTATCCCGGCCCTCTGATCACCTGATCGGCAAGCCACTTCTGCCCTCGACCGCTCTTTCCGTGACCGGCATCGACAAAAGCCAAATCACTGTAGTGCCAGACAAGCCGATTGAGGGCCCTCGCTCGGCCGAACTCTTCACTCCGCCTATGCTCTTGGTCCGCGAACATGAAGATTTGCCAAATGCGATTTGGTCTGAAGAGTATCTCACCTTTAAGAACCAGATCGTCGGATTCGCCAAGGCTGGCCGCGACGATCTAGAGGTAGTTGCACGCTGGCTCAAAACTGAGTCGATCGCGTTGCGCGCCTATGCAGCTGGGATCAGCACGAAGCTCTTCACCCAGAAGGCGACTAATATTGCCGGAGCTGATGTGCTTGCTTTGCCCTTTCCTGAGGATGGCGATCTCGACCTCAGCGACAATGAGCGAATTGTTGCCGAGGATATCGTCCACCAGTATCGAGAATTCGTTCGCAAGGGCAACGAGTCTTGTCTTTTACGCGAGGATGCCTGCCAGGTACTTGACGACTTCGCACGTTTGTTCTGCAAGCAGATCAACACAGTTTATCAAGAAAAGCCGCTGATATCGCTGACACCGCGGCGCTGGTCAGGAATCGTCTGCCAGCCCTTCGTGTTTGGGACTGGGGTGATCGATTGGGACGGCGAAGATACGCTGCACGACAAGATTGATGTTCTACTAAGGGAACAAAAGGGCACGTCGGTTTCCATTACACGCATCGCAAGAATATATGACGGGCATTTTATTTTCCTTCTGAAGCCGGATCGTCTTCGTTACTGGCTACGTTCGGTGGCATTGCGCGATAGCGACGACGTATTGGCCGATCTTCGGGCGCAAGGATTTTGAATGCTGGCGGATTCTGACGGAGTTAATGTTCAGAGTGGGGGGTTCTCACCCGACCTACATCGTCCGAAGACTTGGCTTCATCAACTGATAACTTTCATTCTGGAAGAATTGCCGAGCTGGCGGGATCGTGGTGGTCGACCAACTGGGGATTCTGAAACACAACTAACCTCGCAACTCTGCGCTCACCTTAACGGCACCACCCGAAAATCTCCCGGCTGGGACGTTCTCCAGTTCCGCATCGAAGAGCCCGACGAAACGAAGCTTTCGCGCCGAATTGATCTCGTTGCAGCGCCAGCGGGAGAGGTCATCTGGATTGAAGGACGCCGGCATGACGATTTTGATACGCTTCTTCCAATTGAATGCAAACGACTTCCCACACCAAAGGGCAAGAACCGAGACAAGCGTGAGTATTTGCGCGTTGCGAACGGCAGCACTGGTGGCGTACAGCGCTTCAAGGCGGGATTGCACGGCGCTGCGCACGAACAGGCAGTCATGATCGCTTATGTGCAGACGGGCGGCATAGTGTCTTGGATCAACCGACTCGATTTCTGGATTCGCGCCCTATCTCGTGTTGGTATTTCCGGTTGGAGTCTTGATGATCGTCTGAATCTAGTCAGCCACGACACCAATCTGCGTATCGCCGTCCTATCATCCGAACACGAACGAGAACTCAACCTAAACAGAATTGAGCTTCGTCATTTGTGGGTCGAGATGTGAACGTCTCGGGTCAATTTCACCATCGAATAGACGTGAATCAACTAGCGGATAAGTATAGGAGCGGTGGCTGAAAATATCAAAAACATTTCGTTTGCCATCTATGTATATTCGTGACGAAGTTGTTCAAATACATTTCGCACGAAACTTGAAAACTAGGCCATTTAATAAACAGATTTGCGGAAAGCCGACATGATGACGTGAATAATGGCGACGCAGGCGCAAAAGTCTCTTAATACGGTCGCCCGTCAATCCCCATGTTTGACGAATAGAGAAGTTGATAAACTCTAATTTTGTAAGCTGCCAATCAAAAGCGCATGGACATGCGCCGCCTCGTCGGAAAAAATCTCACCCGCCTAAGAGATGAGCGGAATATGACGCAAAAGGAAATTGCGGCGATCAGTGGCATCAGCCAGCAATATCTGAGCAGCCTGGAACGCGGAAAACGGAACCCAACCGTTATTACAATCTATCAGATTTCATTGGCGCTCAACGTGGATCCGATGGAGTTTCTTCGACGGATCAAGAAGCCGAAAGATTAGCACCACGGCTCGCGATGTCCGTGCCACGGCCGGGCAAGCCCCTCGTTGATGAGAATTTGGCTTACGTCGTTGCCGTTGACCAAGACCCTTGCGAGGGTGCGGCCATACTTGTCCTTGCCATTTCGGAGGATCTGAATGCGTTGTCCGTTCGCCAACTCGGCGAGCCGGCGCTTGGCCTTCTTTGCCATCTGGATTTCATAGGAACATTTTCCGTCGATCTCGGCGGTATCCAGGCCGAGAACCCGCACACGCTCCGAGCCGTGCTTCATGCCGATCAGGAAACTGTCACCGTCCCAAACGCGCAATTGCTGTGGCTGGCATGTCGCAGCACAGAGATACACGGCAACAACGATGTGGCTGGTCATTCTCTGTTGAAGTCCCCTATTCCGGACAGATCAACGCCAATGTCCGCCTTATTTGGATCCTGCGCCCATAGCTGTTGCCGGAGTTCATTCCTGGGGTCCGGACTCGCATTGTCAGCCTCTGGCGCCGGCGCTCCCTCCACTGAGGCGGCCGGGTCCGGAGCAGCCAGATCAACGCTCTCTCCTGGGTCTTTTGCCGTGAACACATACTCACCGTCGAAATACCCGGTCTGGTATGCCTCGATGGCATCTTCGAACGCCTCTTGAACCGGCGTGCCGTACCACTTCGTCACGACCCGATAGACGCGGGCGAACAGCGCGGTCCCGATTTTGATGTTGTTGCAGGTGTCGAACACATCCGCGGTGACCTGGGACTTGTCGGTGACGCCAATTCCAACGGGGTATTGCGTGAGCCCGACGCGCACGACGGCTTTGCCGAGGTGATCCTGAACCAGCTTCATCGCTTCTTCGGGTGATTTGACCTTCGGCACCAGAAACGTCTTCGATCCGGCACGAACGGTCACGTTCAACGGATCTTCTGATCCTGCCGCCGCAATGAACTCTTCAACGATGGCAGGGGTCAAGGAAGGGTCGGCACACTGTTCTATCAGGGCGGCATCTATCATGGCTTCACTCGTTGAATGCGATCACCAGCGGAACATCGAACAGCTTTGCCCAGGCTGTGACGCTGGCACGCTGAATAGCGGTAATGTTGCTTCCGCCGGTCCACCAGCCGTTGGCGATCGCCACGATGATATCGGCGTTCAAAGCCATGGATTGCAGGACAGGCCAGATAATCAACTGCTCGTAGCAGATCAACGGCGCTGCGCGATAGCCCGCGACAGGCATAACTGGATTGTAGAATATGTAGGCGTTGGCTCCGCCGCCGTCTCCTGTGAGCCGGCGCCAAGGCTGCCACATGGAAACCGGGACCGGCATGCGTTCGCGATAGAGGATCCGCGTGTCCGACTTCGCGATCTCCACCATCACCGTGTCATAGCCGCTCTTTTGAATGGCCGCGGCGCCCCCGATCACGGTCACTGACAGATCCGACAAAGCATCTGTCCAGAGCCGTTCCGTCGTCGGAGTCCATAGTCCTAAAGCGCTCTCGGGCAGGACCGCTACCTTAGCCCCCTGCCCGGCCGCCTTGCGAACCATGGCGATTGTTTCCTGCTGCTGCTCATAACCGGCGTGCTGTCCAGCCCCTTCATAGCGGAAAGTGGTGTTGATGCCGGTCCAACCCTCAATTACGTTCGGGTCCGTCCAGAATGCGGCGGACCAAGCAGCACATCCGGCGACAATCGGGACCGCGATCCTCCAAAGGCTTGTGGTCATCATGAGCAACAGGATCGCGGTCGCTGCCAGTCCGAACCAGCTCCATCCCGGAAAGAGCACGCCGGCCGCAGTGATCGGGCTGGCCCAACCCATGATTCCGAAGGGTGGCAAGCTCATCAGAACGCTTGCGATTAGATACCGCAGCATTCGCGGCCAACCGGATCGGCCCGACCACAGCGCGGAATAGACGGCGACAAAGACGAGAGACGCTGCGAACCAAAGGCCGATTCCGATAGCATATTGGGATCCGAAGAATATGGACGCGCCCTGCGGCAAGCCTCGTGAGGCTCCGAGGAAGTGCGCCGCTGCCACCAGCGCCGCCACGGATCGGGACGGAGAATAGGCCCAGAAAGCCGGAAACAGCATTCCGGCCGGCAGCAGAAGCACGTTGCCGGACCAGCCGATTGTGCCGGTCGCAATGCCTCCCAGGACGCAAAGCAGACCCCGCGCGAATTTAGGGCTGGAAGGTGAGCACTTCTCGCGCCAGGCCGAGAATGCCGCTCGCCGGGATGGGGCCAAAATATCTTGAATCATAAGAAGCCACGTAATCGGAATGAACAAAGATATCGCCCGCCGGAACGATACCCCCGGCATAGGCGGTCAATGGACGCCCCTGCTCGTCCTTCGCCTGGATGGAAGAATGCGCCAGGAGCTCGCCATCGACGGCAACCTGATTGCCCTCGATGGTGACGGTCTGTCCCGGCAAGGCCACAACGGTTTTGATGAGCGGTGCCATGCCGCCGTTGCACAAACCTGCAGGAAGATAGAGCCGATCGCGCGCCAGTTCGATCGCCGGCGAATTCGCCGGCGGACAGATGAACAATGTGTCCCCCCGGCGAGCTTCCCTGGACAGTTCCTCGATCCGCCAAAGTCCGAGTGGGAAACTCGGTGTGGTGTTGATCCGGTAGCCGCCGAGAAAACCGGCGGCGGCAATGCCGCCAATCGCTAATCCGGCCAGCGACAGGATTGCCAAGGCTTTCCGCTTGCCCCGTCGCCGCGCCTTCTCTATCACCGGGTCATGCCCTGATCTTTGACCTGTTCCTTTTTCAACACCTGCGCTTGAGCTTTCTCCTGGGAACGCTTCTTTGCATCGACTTTCTGCAGCGCGTTGAACTTCGGCCATGCATCCGCAAGCTTGCTCCGATCTTCATCGGCAACCCGGGCGGCGGCCTTTTCAAAGGCAGGCCCCTCCGGTTTGAGACCGGCCATGAACGTTCTCTCGCCGAACCTCTGGTCCAGCTTCGCGGCGACTTCACCGAGCTCGGCCTCGACCATCTTGTCCGCCAGAAGGAAGGACAGGCCCGCATTCAGGTCGTTGCGGTCGATGGCATCGCGGATCCGCGACAAGACGCCATCGGCCGCCGGCGACAGCGCCGGCACATCGACGCGCGACAGATCCCGCTCCCGTTCCAACTCCACCGTGCGCAAGTCTCCGATCTCGGCCCTGAGACGGATGTAGTTTTTCACATCGTCGCTGAGCTGCGGAACGTTGTTCAACGCCTGCTCGCGAGCTTCGCGAGCGGACTTGCCCGCAAGCATTCCCGTCTTGCCGCGTAGCGATCCGAACTGTTCGGGCGCATTCGCCAATTCTTCAGCGAGCTTATCGCGGGCGGACACCTGCTCAGCGCCACTCGATTTCACGATGTCATCGATCCGCATCGACTTTACGGCCTCGTCCGGCTGCTCATAGACGAGACGGGCGCGGTTCTGGATTTCAACCCAATGGGCTGTCAACGTTGCATCGGACTGCAATTTGGCCTCCACAGTCTCAGTGACGGATAGTGCCCATTCCTCAACGCCTTTGATCCAGGGCTGCAGCGGGGCCGCCTGTTCGCGTGGCTCTGTTTGGACGGTAAGTGCGTTTGTGGCAAGACCGCGTGAACCAATGCCAAGCTTTGCGCCGAGCACGGCAAGCCGCTCGCCGAGCGCCAAGAGCTTCGCCCTTTGCTCGCCAAACCAACGGCGCTGGTTCTGCACCATGGCCTTCGCAACCCGAAGTCCGTAGAGACCCCGACTGCCCGCGTAGCTGAGCGCCTGGGCATAGAGTTCCGAGCCCGCATAATCGAGCGTCGTATCCTTGGCACCTTTCTTGGAAAGAACCTCGACCAGGCCGCCATTCTTCGCAAACGACAACGCTCCGTGATAGAGCTTCACGTCTTCCCGGTGCCTGGTCATCGCGACATAGGTCAGATGCCGGTCCAGCGAAAGCGTTGCCAGAACCTTGACCTTGTCGACGGTCGCGCCTTGAGATTTGTGGATCGTCGTCGCATAGCCGTGATCGACATTGCGATAGGTCTTATGGTTGACCTCGACGCGCCGGGTTTGATCCGATCCCCCACTACCACCAACAGCCCCGATCTCTGCAACAATGCGCCCCTCACCCGCTTCGACCACGCGGCCGATCATGCCGTTCTTGACGTTTAGGTCTCGGTCGTTCTTCAGGAACACGATCTGATCGCCAGCAGCAAAGAACCGTTCGCCGTCCTCGGTACGGAACTTGTGCCCTTCCTCAATCAGACCGCGTTCAATGAGCGTGGCGCGTGCCAACTTGTTGAGCTCAAAAACATCAGCTCGAAGATGGGCAAGCATCAGCATCGACTTCGAGGGATCGTAGTCGGCCGACCAGTCATCGATCATGCCTTTGATGACCTGATCCTTGAGCGGCATGCTGACAACGTGACCGTTGGCGCGATACGCGTTGATCGCTTTGGCGACATCGCCCCGTGCAAGATCCATGGACGCATCGCGCATCCACTGTTCGCGCTGACGGTAGATCGTGCCAAGTTCCGCGTAGCCCGTTCGGCCCGTCAGGGACCGAAACGCGGCACCGGCTTCGATCGGCTGCAGCTGCTCCGCGTCCCCGATCAGAATGAGCTTGGCTCCGGCCTTCGCGATCGTCTCGACAAAGACGCACATCTGCCGACTATCGACCATGCCCGCCTCATCAATCACAAACACGGTCTTTCTATCCGGAAGCCCCTCACCCCGCGCCCACGACAATTGCCAGGACGCCAGGGTGCGCGATGCGATTCCAGCTTCCTTCTCCAGCCCCTCGGCCGCCTTGCCCGCCAGGGCGGCGCCGGCGACATGATAGCCGTTCGACTCCCAGACCTGACGGGCGGCTTTCATCATCGTGGTCTTGCCCGCCCCTGCCCGGCCGACAACGGACGCCATTCGCTCATCGGCCGTGATGCGCTCAATCGCAACACGCTGTTCATCGGAAAGCTGCTGGATCTTGGAAAGGACCGCGGCGCGAGACCGCTCATCGACGCCATGGGAGGAAGCGGAAACAAGGTGATCGGCCCGCCGCGCCATCTCCGATTCGAGCCGCATCATCTCCCGGCTGGTGAGCTTCGCCGGTTCCATTTCGCAGGTTTCCGGATCAACCGCTTCGACGGCGAGCTTCACGACATCCGGGGAATTCAGAACGCGCGCCAGCAGGTCCTGGAACTTACCCGGATCGTCCACATAGCGATGAAGGTATTTTGCAATGTCCCGCTCATCGAAAACGCTCTTCTCGCGTGTGATCGCATCAATGACAATTTCCGGGCGGCGTTTGATACGCCGAACGTTCTCCAGGCAACTTTCCGCATGCCAGACCGCTCGTTCCAGATCGGCTTCACGTCCTTGGGCTTTGGCTTCTTTGGCAATGTTGCGAGCCTGAACTCCGATCTTGGATGTCGGGCGAAGCTCGATCCCCTGAGCCTCATAGCTGCGGTGATCGATCCGCGTTTCCTGGCCGGCTTGCTCCAAACTCTTGTTTGCATGCGTGGCCCAAAGCTCCCGCCACTGTTTCAGCGTTTCCTTGTCGCCAGCCCATGCCTTGTACTGGATCTTGCCGTTCTTCTGACCTCCCGCCCGAACCGGTTCTCCTTTCGCATCGAGAAGCGTTTCCCACTTCGACCCGAACCCCGCCTCCGTCAAAGGAGCCATCGTCAGCATGACATGGACATGCGGATTGTTTTCTTTGTCGTGATAGACCCAATCCGCAATCATGCCTCTCGATGTGAGGGCTTCGCGGACATAGCCTTGGACGAGGGCAACGTTCTCTTCGCGGCTCAATTCCGACGGCAGCGCGAACACGATCTCGCGGGCAAGCTGCGCATTGGCGCGGGTCTCATGCGCCTCGACCGCATTCCAAAGAGCCTCGCTCGCGCCGGCGACACTCCGCCCGTCGATCAGTGTCCGGAACCACTGTGGCGTCTGATCCGGCAGCGCCAGTTCCTCATGAACCAGATCGCCGTCCTTATGGGCGTAGTTGAATTTCTTGTGGTCCAGATCGTTCGATACCGTCATCTGGGTACGATGCCGGTATGCCGCCGCCGCGACACTCGACCGGCCTTCGCTCCGGGAGATCACCTGAACATGGAAATGATAGATGGCCATGGAGGGCGCTGAACCTGCGGGCGGCGATGATGGGGGCGAACGGTGGCGGGTTGAAGCGAGCGAAGCGAACAGCCAAGCCTCTGAAATTCATTTCAAGGGCCTGGCGTCAAACTTCGCGACAGAGTTGCGAAGACACTTGACGCTTAGCATACCGGGATTGTATCCACAATCCTATAAGTGCGCATTAGTAAGTTCTGCTTGAAAGCAGTCCTCTTAATGAGCAGCCGCCATGCGGCGGCTGGGCGCAAGCCCATCTCTTCGGTTTCAAGTCGCGAAGCTCATTTTCTGAAAAAGGCATTTCCAAACATGTTTGGCTGGCTCATTCGCAGAAAAGCGCAAACACAGGTCACTCCACCCGCCCCCACCTCTGAACGACAAGCTCCAAAAGTCGAAGCCAACCCAAAGGCGGCCTCGACACTGAAGACCGAAACACGCTCTTTTTCACTGGAGAGGGTCAGGCTTCAGAATGCGATGGGCTTTAAGGTCAGCCACGACGATTTGCCTGACAGCTTCCCGCTTCACTATTTCACCAAACGTCCTTTGCCGAATGGATCGATTGCGCTCTTTCCCGGCACGTGGGCTGCGGAAACACTGGAAATCAATCTGCCCATCCGGACGACGGAACAAGCCGACGCCCAGGAGGCGGGAGCGCAGGTAGAGAATGAAAGCGCTCTCATCGATCTGAGGAAGGTCGATAAGATCCCTGCCGAGCTGGATCTCTTCTTGCCGCTCTTCGCCAAAAGCGAAATCCAGCCACTCATGATTGACATGATCCCCGAAACCTCCTTCGGCGCATCCCTCGCAAACATCCTTACGCAAGGGAGCTGGAACGCGTTGCGGCTTGAGGCTACCGCGCGAAGCGGCGGCTGTTGTCAGGTCTGCGGTGACAAGCCCCAATCAATCGAGTGTCATGAGCTGTGGGAGTATCACACTCCGAAACGCCGCGACGCTGTATCGGATACGCGCGGCGTTCAAACTCTCGTAGCGTTGCTTTCCTTATGCAAGGCTTGTCACCGGATGTTTCATCCGGGTCGCGCTGATGCGCACGGCCAGTCTGACGAAGTGTGGGAGCGCATTGCCTGGGCAAACCGCTGGACGGGCGAACAGACTGCCGCCTATTCCCGTATCGTTCAAAAGATCTGGCAACGGCGATCTGCGATCACTTGGGATCTTGATCTAAGGCTGGTTCGCAATTGGGAACTTGTAGTCAGAAAGGCGAAAGTCAATATGCTTGATGACGGCCGTCTCCAGGATCTCATATCGGATCGCATCACCGGTCTGCTCGGCGTCAACTGGCGCTTTTCCAAAGAGAGCGAATTTCAAAAATCGTTGCCTCTTCCGGATTGGTTGACTGTCTAACCGACCTCCCGCCCGGATCTGGTTTACCACAGGCTACGGCTTTCTCTTCGGCGCTTGATGGGGAGCGCGTTCAAGCCTCCGCCCGCTCCGTCCGGTTTTCCTCAAAACCGGACTGCGGCCCTTCGGGCTGGAAAACCAGATCCTCAAAACCCGCATTTCGAAACCGATAGGCCCATCTCTTTTTACCTGAGCGGACTCCGCATGGGTTGAACGAACGGCTCCCGCTGCAACCCGTCTCGACACGGAGTCCCCGACCCGTTAAGAGCGAACCATGCCGCACCGGCAACCATTCACTTGAAGAGGATTATTTCATGGCTCCACGCACTGCCAAAACCGCCTCCGAACAGATCGACGACATCGAAGCACAGATTGCGAAACTGCAGCAGCGCAAAAAGGAAGTGCTCAAGAAGCAGTCCGAGCGCGTTGCCAAGCTCGTCATGGAGAGCGGCCTGGCCGATCTCGACATTGACGAGGCAGAGCTCTCCAAAGCTCTGAAAGATGTTGCTGCCCGATTTCAAAACCCGGCCACTCCACAAGCTCACACTCCGGCTCCGCAAAATTGAGGGGCAATTCCGAACTCTCGAAAATCGGATAAAGCGGGCTCGGTTCATGGACCGCAAGAAAGACGCAAGAGAGAAGATCCAGCTCGGCGGCCTCATCGTCAAAGCCGGACTTCGCGAAACCGACAAGGCCATCCTTCTCGGCATCCTCACCGATGCCGCGAAACAGCTTGGCGATACAAATCAGCGCGACAGATGGCGCGCGATCGGAAAGGCGGCGTTCAAGGATGACAGTCAAAAGGGCAATGTTGATGCTGATCCCGATAGCCCTCATGCTGGCGGCGGTGTGGGGCTTGAGCGGGATTGAGACGAAGATGGCCGCGCTCGCCACAAATCAAAAAGCCTACATGATGCTCGGCAGGATCGGGCTCACCCTCCCCTCCCTCGTCGCTGCCGGCCTCGGTCTCATTGTTCTCTTTTCAGCGCGCGGCAGCCTCGACGTTAGCTGGGCTGGCGTGGGCGTACTCATCGGCGGCCTGATGGTGTTCACCATCGCGGCGCTCCATGAGGTGCTGCGGCTGAATTCATTTTCGTCTCAGGTGCAGCCTGGGACAATCCTGCAATATGCCGATCTCTATTCGCTCAGTGGTGCAACCGGCGCGCTCTTCGTCGGCCTGTTCGGATTGAAGGTCGGCCTGAAAGGAAACACGGCGTTCGGCGTCAATCGGCCGAAACGCGTTTCCGGCCGACGGGCCATCCATGGCGAAAGCGACTGGATGGACAACGCGATGGCTGCCAGGATCTTTCCGGAGCAAGGCGGAATTGTCCTGGGTGAGCGCTACCGGGTCGATAAGGATAGCGTGACGGAGGTCAATTTCGATCCGCGCCATAAGGAGACCTGGGGCAAAGGCGGCAAGGCTCCCCTCGTTGCATTCGATCAGGGGTTTGGATCAACCCACGGCATCGTCTTTGCCGGATCGGGCGGCTACAAGACGACATCGGTAGTCATTCCGACCTGCCTTAAATATCCTGGTTCGATGGTCGTCCTCGATCCATCGACAGAGATAGCGCCGATGGTATCTGAGAGCCGCAGCGCGATGGGACAGAAGGTTATCTGTCTCGATCCAAAGGAATCTGACGTCGGTTTCAATGTCCTCGATTGGGTCGGACAGTTCGGCTCGTCAATCGAAGAGGACATTGCGACGGTCGCGGCCTGGCTCATGTCGGAAAAGCCGCGGCTTGCATCCGGCGCCGATGACTTCTTCCGCACCAATGCGGAACAGCTCATTACCAGCGTAATCGCGCATGTGGTCTTTTCCGATCAAGAGAACGCCACGGGAAGTCGGTCGCTGCGCGCCGTGCGGAGCATTCTGACGAAACCGGAGGAGAACCTGAAAGAGTTCCTGGCCGACATCCACGACACGGCTCCGACCGAGTTCGTGAAAGAGCTTGTCGGTCCGTTCATCAACATGACGCCTCAGACCTTCTCGGGCGTCTATGCGACCGCGGCCAAGGAAACGCACTGGCTTTCCTATGACAACTATGCGGCGCTGGTATCCGGCAACACGTTTGGAACGGATACGATTACCAACGGTCGGACGACGATCTTTCTCAACATCGATCTGTCCACTCTGGAAAATCATCCCGGCATGGCCCGTGTGATCATCGGTGCGTTCTTGAAGGCTGTCTATAACCGGGACGGCAACGTCAACGGCCGGGTGCTCTTCATGCTGGATGAGGCTGCGCGCCTCGGCTACATGCGCATCATCGAGACGGCCCGTGATGCCGGTCGCAAATACTGCATCTCGCTCTTGATGCTATTTCAGTCTCTCGGACAGATGCGGGAAGCCTTCGGCGGGAAAGATGCCACGTCCAAGTGGTTCGAATCCGCGTCCTGGGTCTCCTTCTCCGCGATCAACGATCCGGACACGGCCCGGTACATTTCCGACCGCTGCGGCATGACGACAATCGAGGTGGAACAGGTCAGCCGCTCCTCGCGCGGTGGTCATGTCACCCGTAACCGGTCCCGCCAGCTCTCTCAGCGTCCTCTCATCCAGCCGCATGAAGTTCTGCAAATGCGATCCGACGAACAGATCATCTTCACCAGCGGCAACGAACCACTGCGTTGCGGCCGGGCCATGTTCTTCCGACGGAACGACATGACCGAGAAAGTCGGCGCGTCCCGGTTTGGCAACTCAAGCCAGGCGAAGAACTGATGAAAAGCAGGATTATCAAACGTCCTATCGGGGTAGGTCCCTGGGGATAGAAGTTCGGCGATACCCTACCAAGACGGTCTGGCGCGCTCGATGCGCGCCAGGCTGTCACCATGATGAAGACTGCGAGAGGGCTTTCGCCCTCTCGCGATTGAACGTTTCAAAAGCCAATATCGAGAAATGCGGCTGTCCGGCCTGACGCCTCCAGAATGGTAAGGGCGCGCGGGTTGGCCTTCAGTGCCTCTTGAGCGGCGGCTAGACGATCCCACGGTTCAACGTTTTCAAAGACTTCCTGTTCGCCGTAAGCATCGACAAATCCGCAGTACTGCGGTTCCGTTTTAAGAGCGTCTAGTCGAAACTGCACGCTGGCGATCACTTGATAAGCCTCGCGGAGCTCGGCCCAGTAAGCTGCACTGCCGCCGTCGATGGTGTTGACTTGATTGATCATTGATTTGTCCTTTCGTTTTTCTGACGAAAGGTCCCCACTTCTGCACGACGAGGGAGTCAAGGACCGCGCAGCGGCCGGCGGAGCCGGTGAGTGGGGGAGCCGATTTTCTCGTGGACGCGCGCAGCGTGGCCGCGTGAAAATTGGGGGAACCGCTCATCCTTTACTCGTGAGGAGTTGGAGTACGATGGGCTTTCACAGAAGAAGCATAAACCTCCCGGCTGGGTGATGCCTCATCGGCAAGCGGAGCGCGCAGGGCGAAGCCCGGAGATCAATTGGGCCTTTCATCGGCCCGAAGGCCGGGGGATTAACCCCGGCGATCGCTGTTCAGATAGTCATTCGGAATGACGGCCTGAAGTGCATCGTCATCATGATCCGGATACCGGCCGAGGTTCGCGTAGAACTTCGAGTGGCCCGTGTTGATGGTGAGCGAAAAGTACGGATCGCCGTTGGCGTTGTTTCGCTCCCAGATGCCACCGATATCGATGCGCTTGCCGGCTGGGCTCTTGGCATAGAGCCGGAACTTGGGGGCTTTCTCGTTGTCGCTGTGCAAGGCTTCGCCGGTCACATCGACGTCGAAGGCCAGAGTTGCAATGTTGCCTGTGAGCTTGTCACCGGCGAACTGGATGTAGTTGGTGAGGTTGTCGGTCATCTTCCGGTTCCTTTTGTTCGAATTGCCGATGGACAAAAAGAACGGCCGCCAAGAGCGCGGGCCGCACCCCGAAGGGACCGCAACGCCAGTGCAGGACCGCAGGGCGGGAAGAATTTGGGTAGCGAGGAGCCGGGAACCGGCGGGGAAATTCTTTGCGCCCAAGGTTGAGGACGAGCTCAAGGCCGTATTGTCCAATCGTCGGCATATTCGGATAGCTCCAATGGGAACCGGAAGATGACCGGCCCCCTGCCCTCTCCGCAATCTGTTTCGCCTGGCTAGCGGACTGGCCCGCCCTTGCCTCGCTCCGCCGACTTCGCTTGTTCCAGCTTGCGGGCTTCCTGTCGAACACGAACCTGCCCCTTGTCCAGCACTTTCAAGGTGCTCTTCACCCGCTCTATCTGTTTGGGATCGAGGCCGTGTTTCTGGGAGAGCTCCGCATGCCTTTCAGGCTTCATGTGCGCACGGATCTCCCTCAAGTCCGTGCCGAAGCGTTTTTCCAGCGTGGCCATCACCTGCCGGAGCTCGGCCTTGTGCGCCTCGGTCAACGGCATGGTTTCCTGAATGGCTTTCATCAGCGATTGGCTTGGCGCGCTGACCTCAACCCGCGCCTGGTCGACAACGGCGCGGCGCTCCTGGGCCATCGTCTTGCGGATCCCGTGCACCACGTTGATGTGGGTTTCCACGATGGCACGCAGGTTCACGGTACCGGCAAGGGCATTCCGGCGCGCAAGCCGCTCTTCGCGGCTGGAAGTTATGCCGCCTCGCCCTGCGAGTTTGCCGAATTTCTCGGGACCGTCCTTCAATTCATAAGCCAGCGAGGCATCGCCAAGTTTGCCCAGTTCTGCGGCGTCTTTCACCCGATTGATAACCTTTTGAGGATCCGCGAAGACGACCTTGAGATGGCGCTCCAGGCTCTCGGTCGATTTGATGGCAGCTTTTGAAACCGCAAGCCGGTCCTGCAGCTCCTCTCTCGTCACCTCGGGGCTGAGCACCTTTTCCGGCACCATGACGCCGGCGGCTTCATAAACGAGAGATTCAAGGCGCTCCTTGGTGGAGCTAAGAACACGTTCGGCATTCTGTGCCGGCGGCTGGCCCAGAATGGAAAAATCCGATTGGACCGTGATCGTGATTTCTGCATCGCCTGCCGGCAACCTGACAGGAAGGTCCGCCCGGTCCAGCGCGACGATGCCCTTTTCGGTCAACAGGCTGGCAACGCGGTCGCTGTGTCCCAGGATTTGACCGGTCAGGGTTTCGCCTGGACGGGATGCGCGTACATTGTGGTCGAACGGGTTCTCTCCAAGCCGTTCCAGATCCGAGAGTGCGCCCCGGATGGCCTCCCGCCGATTGGGATTTAGGGAGTCCTCGAGGAGATGTTGCATCAACGGGCTTTTCGGATCGTGGGTCGTCTCGATGGAGGTCTCGATCATGCGTGCCTTGGTGATGACGGATAAATCCACCTCGCGGCCATAGTGCTGACCGAGCATCGTAATGAAGGCTTCCTGGGCGCGGCCATTGCCTTCCCGAAAGGGGTGAACGTAGTTGAGCTCCGACAGCGCCAGGGCCGCCCGTCTGGCGAATTCTTCCGGAGTGGCCGATTTCATGACACTCTGGTCTTGAATCGGCTTCAAGGCTTCGTTCAAGCCCAATTCCAGACGGGAACCGTGCAAAAAGGACGTTCCGCCTTTCGATATGACGCCGATCGGCTCAACGCGCTCGCCATCAATGACAGGGCATTCGTTCCGGGTATGCCCTGCCCACTCGTAGACATCCTGAAAAATGAAGCGGTGTATGGCTTTTAAGTGAGCAGCGTCGAAGTTGCCCGAGGGGCCACGGCCTTGAACGACTTCTGCCATCCGCGAGGTCGTTAGCGCGTATTCGGCGGTCGTCAGATCACTTCGGGTTCTGAGGTTCAACTTGTTCCGCAGGACGCCTGAGCGCTCCGGATCCCCTGGAACGTCCGGATAGGTGTAAGAGCCTTTTTGTTCGTTGCTCAAACAGAATTCCTCACAAAAATAAGCCGCCCATTCCGGGGCGGCCTGGACCTTCTCTGAAGGGAATTCAGGACTTTTGAAAGCGGGCCATCATCTCGGCGCGGTGCTCTTCAATCGTTATGTCGCCGGCGACATAGCGAGCGTTGGCGTTTTCCAGAACCGGATCATGAACATAGCCCTGCCGTTTGTTCGCTGCGGTGGCTTGCTCAATGGCTCTGCGGCGCTGTTCCACGGCTTCCGGGGAACGATCTGGACGGGAGGAATGAACGTTCATGGGGTAGTCTCCAAACTACGGACCTAGCAACTGACGCCATAGAGAGCCTGAACCGGGAAAAGTTCCTAACTCTCTAACCTATAATAGCATTTTTGGCTGTCGAAGGCGAATGCCGAGCGTGTTTGCCGTTCATCTACCGAAGGTCCGGCCTTGCAAGCGAGCGATCGGCAAAGCTTATCCCGGATTTCGTCACCGAACGCGGATCTGGCAATCAAGACTTCCAATCAAACGAATGGATCGACAAGTTGCACGCCTGTCGGTTCAAAATCAGACGCGTTCCCGGTAACGACCCATCCGTTACGGGTCAAAGCCTGAGCAGCAATCATCAGATCAGCGCCGTTGTGACCAATTCTCGCGGAGAGCTCACCCCAACATAAGGCATCTGATGCGGTAAACTCCAACAACCGGTCTCCAAACATTGAAACCGTCCGGTCCAACCACTGACGAAGATGCTTGGCAAAATCCATATTCCGCCGTTCCTGAAGCCGGATTCCTCTTTCAATTTCGCCAAGCGTGACAACGCTCACATAGAGCGTTTCCTCCGGCTTATCCGACAACCAGGCAGCGACCTTGGGCGCTCTTTCCGCACGCCTTGCGGCAGTAATCACGTTTGTATCCAGAACATAGATCAAAATTCGACATCCCGGGGCGATACCTTTGATCGCTCAATGCCCTCTCCCGGGAAGCTGAGGACATGGTCTGCAAAGCTCTCGCGCCGCCCCTTCGCTTCTCTGAGAAGCCGGCGATACTCTTCCGAGGAAATAACGACGACAGCTGGTTTGCCTCTGCGGGACACTTCCTGAGGCCGGCCAGCCATTGCGGCTTCAACCACAGCGCTGAATCTGTTCTTTGCATCTTGAAGAGAAATCATCTCGCCCTCACTAACTGGCTAGCTATCTAGCTAGATAGCATTTTCTTCATCGATTTCCAAGTCTATCGTGTGGTCAGCGCAAGTTTTCGCCGCCCGGTCCGCGCGTCCACCGCCTCACACCAGCCCATGCAGAGACTTGTGAAGGTGGAGTTTGCCCTCCCCTGCCCTGTCAATCATGGCGCGGAAATACCCGCCGGGCGAAGCAATGTGCTCCGGATCCCGCAGCGCCTTCTCTGCGACAACCACAAGGCAGGCCGCGGCCAGATATCTGCCTTGCCGCTCGACAGCGAGCTGATATCCGGCTGGACTTAGGCCGATCAGCAGGCGCAACTGTTCAGCAGCTCCACAAAGGGCTGGCCAACTGTTCAAGTTGATCCCGGTTTCTGCCTGTACCGATGAACATGCCGACTGGATGAGTCCTATGGAAACGCCATCCAGGTTGGTTTCGGGTAATTTGCTTGGTCCTGCCCTGCCCGCTTGCGATTTCGGCCGTTGTGTTTCCGAGCGACCGCCGCAAGGCTCTTTTTCAAGAGCCATTTCAACGGCGAAGCCGTTGTCAGAAGGAAACTTAGTGTCTTGCTCGTTAGAGCAAGTCCGCTGAGAATTACTTCTAAGAGAGTCGGTTTGGGTTGTAATAGATAAAGGGCTGACATCAATGTCATCCGCGGATGACAATTTATCCTTTATTTCCAACGAGTGGGCGTCATGGAGAGCCAGAATTTCCGTGTAGATCGTTTCCAGGATCCCCGCCTTTTCCACGACAGTCAGTTCATCCCGGTTCACAACTGAATGGGCCCGTGCTGCAAAGCCGTGAAACTCCGCAGGCTCCAATTCGACCACGTCGGCGATCGCCCGTGAAAAGCGCGTGACGGCCCGCTTGGCTTCCTGCTCCGCCTTAATCCGGCGCTGGAACGCATCCGCCTGAGCCTTGAAGGCTTCCAAGTTGAAGCATGCAGGCGTGAAGTCGAGCCCGTAGGCCTGCGCGAAATCTCCGTCTGAACCGCGGTACATATAACGGCGCCCAGTCGGGCTGTCCCGATAGGCAAGCACTCCGGCTTCGACGAGCTTCTTCAGGCAGCGGGTGACGGTGCGTGTGGTGCGCCGTGTGTATTCGGCGAGCCGTTGATTTGAGATCGCCACCACCGGCCGTTTCCCTGTCTGGAAGTCGTCCGCCTGGACGAGGCCCAGGAGAATATCCAGGACATGGTAGGCCGTGCCATCAATACCAAGCGCCGGCGCGACGCGTTTCAGAACCAGGGAGATTTCCTTTTTGGTGACCTTCGGCCGATCCTCCTGGGACGCCAGATGCGCGCTCGCAAGGATCCCGGCAGACACCTTGCGAAAACTCGCAATCTGCTGAGACGAAGACATAAGTCCTCCTTTGCCGGAAGCGCATAAACGCGACCGGACACTGAGTGTTCAGATGCGAGACAAGCAAAAAGACGCAAGAAATCGTGCTCTGCTCAAAGACAGAACTTGCGTTGCGCTACAAGTGATTCTATGATTTTAGCTGCTACACATAGAGCATAGGCACTCGTGCTTATCTCAAGTTTGGACCCGCCCTTGTGGCGGGTTCTTTCGTTTAGAGCCTCATTTACTCCCCCCTCTCTTTCATGTAATCCGCATAGAGACTGTTCAGTTGAGCCTTCAAAAACTCATCGAATCCTGGAGCTTTAGCTCCATTTACGGTGAACGTAGTGCCGCTTTTGGTCGATCTGATCGTCACCGGTACGTGCTCAACATGTTGGACCACCATCTTTGGTTTTTTCGGCTTTATTGCTTTCTTCGCGCTGCGAAGCACGAATTCGAAACGCTCGTCCGAAGTCAGCACTGCGATGTTGTCCGCGGACAACATTTCTCGAAGTGGCTTCCAATCAACCAATTTTGCTAACTCAGCAAGTTCCATCCATTTTCGTCGCCCTGTACCAGGAGCGGCGCCAATCGCAACAATCAATTCGACGGGCAATTCTCTGATCAGCTTGATCATTTTTGATACAGCCGCTCTGTCCACTTTGAGCGCAGATATAATGACATTCCGCTTGAACTTTTGGTCTTCCAATCGCGCTGCAAACAACGCACGTTCTATATAGGAAAGATTGGTTCTGGCACTGTTTTCCTGCCCTTGAAGAACGACCAGTTGCTCATCGTTCAACTCCCGAACGACAGCCTTGACCTTTCGATTGAGGCTTCTGGCCGCCCGAAGTCTACGATGGCCGAATGCCACCTGCATGCGACCCTTTTGAGCCGGGTTTGGACGAACAAGGATTGGTACTAATTGCCCGTGCTCATCGATTTGTTGAACAAAGTCCCTCTCGACTTCCGGGTCCGCTTCCAAACGGTCGCGAACAAATGAATCGTCTATTTGAGAGGGATCCAGTTCAACGACCTTTTGTCCTTCCAACAGTTGCCGTTCTAATTCACTAGCACGGTCCATCTGACTTGAGAGTGAGCCAAGAGTTTTTGCGATGCCTCCAACCGGTGAACTTGACCGTCTATTTGGCGTGATGCCCGCCAGTGGGCGATCCGATTTATTTGGATCCCCTTGGATTTCACCATCCTCGTCCGACGAAAAACTGATCAGGTCTTTGCGTGCCATCCCTTACCTCCGTCCCCAAGTCACGTTTAAGAGGTCTTCGATTTCCTGGTTCACGAGAGACATAGATTCCATTGCGCGATCATAAGTACCGCGCACAAATTGGCTTCTTTCGACTTCATACAAAGTTTGCTTGGTAACACCGGCATCAGAAATAGCAGTAGATTTAAGCATCGCATGTTGAAGCATGCGATTTCCAAATATTGAACGCATAAACCCGGTCATCTGGCTTTGTGGTCCATCGTTTGGTTCGAAGCGAGTAACCAAGTAACGCATCCAATCATAGCTGGTACGCCCTCCGGCCTTTTCGACAACACTCATCAATTCAGCTGTCATAGAAAGAAATTGGGACATAGACATAACGTCCAACATCTGTGGATGTACGGTGATCAATACTCCTGTGGCCGCACTTAAGGCCGACATCGTTAGAAAGCCAAGCTGAGGTGGGCAATCAATGACTACAACGTCGTAATAGCTTTCAACGCTTGTCAGCACCTCCCCTATTCGGGCGAAAAACATGGACGCTGAACGTCCTTCAGACATTGCTTTGGGCGTTTCATGCTCGAATTCCATCAATTCAAGATTGCCTGGAACAATATGGAGGTTTGGCGTATATGTGGATCGAATGATTTCGCTTAAGGCTCGAGGGTCTTCATAACGGATAGCACCGTAAAGCGTTTCTCCCTCGTCGACATCTAGTTCGGGTTGATGTCCGAACATCGCTGACAATGATGCTTGTGGATCAAGGTCAATTGTTAAAACGCGGTATCCACGCAACGCCAAGAACTGAGCCAAATGAGCAGATGTGGTGGTTTTTCCGGAACCACCTTTGAAGTTCATTACAGTGATAACCTGAAGCTTTTCATCTCCCCGACGGATCGGCACATATTTTGGCGTGCCATTTTTCTCGTCCAAGACCTGACGTATATGATCCATGTCCTCGACAGAATATGTGCGCCTACCGTTCTCGTTTGGTTCGGGGCCATGCCCATCAGCGGCGACCTGACGTAAATAGCCTTCCTTAATGCCAATCAATTTAGCTGCTTCTGCAGGCGAAAATTTTCGGATAGTCTTTTGAGAAGCAGGTGGAAAGATTTTTCGTTGATGTATCTGCAATTGATGAGCGAGCTCATTCGCGTCCGCCGAAAGTGTCGTTGGCAGGTGTTCAGCAGCACCTTCAACCAGAAGATTGGTGTCCATCTCGAAAAATCCTCGAACTGCGCATTTTTGAAAACTACGCCTCAAACTGCGCTGTTACAATATGCTCCGATTCGTTACCAATTTACAAACGCTTAACCAAGTGCATTTTTCAGCCTAGTTTCGACAAGAACTTCGCATTGTTGTCCGCGGACAACTTTTTGGAGTCACCCGGCACATTTCCTTCAACCTTTTGCCGCCAAAGTGACAGCACTTCCTCGTCGAGCCAAGCATCTCTGTATTGACAAACGCACGTGGATGATGGCCGATGGCAACGTTACCAGGGGTGCCCCGGCAAGGGGCTGAGATACTGCTGGGCCGTTGATCGATGGCAGCGCAGTGACCCGTTGAACCTGATCCAGTTCATACTGGCGTAGGGACGGTGCAAGCGCTGCAGTACGACGTTGCCCAGAATCCGGAGCGTCATGGCGTCTTTCCATCATTCCGGCTTCGAACTGGGTCTCCAACTTGAAAGATTGGAGCCTCAGAATGAACATTGCCACCAAGACTATTACGCCCGAAATCACCAAGGGGCCGCTGCCTGCCTCTACAAAGGTTTACAAGCCGGGCGAAATTCATCCCGATATCCGCGTACCAGTGCGCGAGATCGCAGTCCATCCGACCGCCGGCGAACCGCCCGTCACGGTCTATGATGCCTCCGGTCCCTATACCGACCCGACCCAGGCGATCGATATTGAGATGGGACTGCCGCGCCTTCGCGCCGAGTGGATCGCCGCCCGCGGTGACACGGAGGAATATGAGGGCCGCATGGTCAAGCCGGAAGACAACGGCTTTGCCACCGGCGAGCGCCTGACACTGCAATTCCCTAACCTGCAGAAACCGCGCCGCGCCAAAGACGGCAAGACCGTCACCCAGATCGCCTATGCCCGCGCCGGCATCATCACGCCAGAGATGGAATTCATCGCCATCCGGGAAAACCTTGGTCGCAAGGCTGCAAACGAAAAGCTTCCCCGTGATGGAGAGAGCTTCGGCGCGGCGATCCCGGATTTTGTTACACCGGACTTCGTCCGCGAGGAAGTCGCCCGCGGGCGCGCGATCATCCCAGCCAATATCAACCATCCGGAAGCGGAGCCGATGATCATTGGCCGGAACTTCCTGGTGAAGATCAACGCCAATATCGGCAACTCTGCCGTCACCTCGTCGATGGCGGAGGAAGTCGAGAAAATGGTCTGGGCGACTCGCTGGGGCGCCGACACCGTCATGGACCTATCGACCGGGCGCAACATCCACAACATTCGTGAATGGATCATCCGGAATTCGCCGGTTCCGATCGGCTCGGTGCCGCTCTACCAGGCGCTGGAAAAGGTTGGCGGCATTGCCGAGGACCTTACCTGGGAAGTCTTCCGCGACACGCTGATCGAGCAGGCCGAACAGGGCGTCGACTATTTCACCATCCATGCCGGTGTCCGGCTCTCCTACATTCCGCTCACCGTCAACCGCGTTACCGGCATCGTATCGCGCGGCGGTTCGATTATGGCCAAGGGGTGCCTGCATCATCACAAGGAGAGCTTCCTTTACGAGCATTTCGAGGAGATCTGCGACATTTGCCGTGCCTACGACGTTTCCTTTTCACTTGGTGACGGCTTGCGTCCGGGCTCGATTGCCGACGCCAACGACGCAGCGCAGTTCGCCGAACTGGAAACGCTCGGAGAGCTGACGAAGATCGCCTGGGCGAAAGACTGCCAGGTCATGATCGAAGGCCCTGGTCATGTGCCGATGCACAAGATCAAGGAGAACATGGACAAGCAGCTTGCGGTCTGCGGCGAGGCGCCGTTCTACACGCTCGGACCGCTGACGACCGACATCGCGCCGGGTTACGACCATATCACCTCGGGCATCGGTGCCGCGATGATTGGCTGGTTCGGCACGGCGATGCTCTGCTACGTCACGCCGAAGGAACACCTCGGCCTTCCCGACCGCAATGATGTGAAGACCGGTGTCATAACCTACAAGATCGCCGCCCATGCCGCCGACCTCGCCAAGGGTCATCCGGCAGCGAAGGTCCGCGACGACGCCCTGTCGCGCGCCCGTTTCGAGTTCCGCTGGGAGGACCAGTTCAACCTCGCGCTCGATCCGGAAACGGCCCGTTCGATGCATGACGAGACCTTGCCGAAGGAAGCCCACAAGGTCGCGCACTTCTGCTCCATGTGCGGTCCGAAATTCTGCTCCATGCGGATTTCCCACGATATCCGCGACGCTGCTCGTCAAGAGGGCATGGAGGCGATGGCAGTCAGATATCGTGCTGGCGGCGATCTCTACATGCCAAAGGATCTGTAGTTCATTCGCAGAGGGGAGGGGAGATTCGAGGGGAGGGGTTTAGGGCTCCCTTCGCCCGATGGCCTACCGCTCGATGCGGTAGGCGAGCGGAATGGGCTCCAAAATCGGTATTTTGATAAAAGGCCTTTGCTCAGCTATTCCGGGAGCGGTCCTGCGGCACCGTTTCACGGTTTTGTCACGCTTGGCCGCCGTTTTTCACGTTTGCACACTACCGGCCGATGTCGCGAGGACATCCGATTGCCTGTTTGACATCCATCATTTGGAAAATTCAGAGAATTGACTTATATTCTTGTCCGGAGTGGGACGGCAGGTTTCCCCGCCGCCCCCTTCCCTAAAGTATGAATTGGACCCGGATTTCGATTTGCAAGGTCGTCCGGGTCTTTTTCACTTTAAGGGTAACGCTGATAGGCCAATGCCACATCGTCGTTACCTCCGGTTTGAGAGCAAGGCTGTTGCCTCAGCCGGGCTAGCCAATCCGGCCCGGTCGCGCCGCTTGCTCTGCGCTGCTGCTTTTGCTGCTCAAAACTGAATCAGGTTTCCTCTTTGTAGAGCGCTAAAACTCTCGGGTTCGTTAACTGGTCGTGCGTTGTCTCAAATGTGGCACCGTCCCATTCAATCCACGCTTCCCAACCGGTCGGCGTCGCTCTGCCGTACCATACTCGAACGCTAATCCGATTGTTCGGCAATTCTTCGACTATGGAAACTGTGTGCGTGCCGCCGAGGCCGGAATCAATGTCATAGACTTTGACTTTTCGTATCGGTCCCATGGTTCCCCTCACAGCAACGCAAGTTGTTCGGCTGGGCGAAGTGGGACGACCGGGACCGGCAGGGCGCTTAGGCGCTCCTGCACCTGACCTTGCCGGGCGCGATCCTGGGCAAACTCGTAGCAGGCAATTTCGCAAATGATCGAGGTATCCTTCCAATCGTCCCTGTACATCGAGGTATCGACGCCCGCGCCTTCATACATGTGGAACCCTGACAACTTCTGATATTCAGCCGCAGGAC
This sequence comes from Roseibium algicola, assembly GCF_001999245.1. Classification (NCBI taxonomy): domain Bacteria; kingdom Pseudomonadati; phylum Pseudomonadota; class Alphaproteobacteria; order Hyphomicrobiales; family Stappiaceae; genus Roseibium; species Roseibium algicola. Next base: position 54,838 of record NZ_CP019632.1, read on the forward strand.
CGGTTTCAACCCTCTGAAAGCATTGCGCGCCGGAATATCGGAAGGCGGCGGACGCTTGCGGGACGATGAATGCGCCCCGATTGGCCAGTTCGGCCGCGATGTCGATCACGTGAAACTCAAACTGGCGGCCACGATAGCGCGGTCCATTGCCGGCGCGCTTCGCGGCACCGAACGGCGGATTGGACACGGCCACGTCAAAACGCTCTCCACCAAGCTCCCTTTGCCAGTCCCTCCAGTCAAAGACATCGGCGCAGATCCAACGAGCCTCCGGCAGCAGCTTTCTGCCCACCTCGACATATCGGGGATTCAGCTCAACGCATGTCAGGTCCGGGCAATTGTCGGCCCATTTCGCGCGGTGGTGCAGGAAGTAGGACAGGATTCCGATCCCGGCGCAAAGATCGATGACGCGGCTGCCAGCGCCCCCGGCATCGATGGAGAAGTCTGCAGCCAGCCCCCAGGGCGTAAAGAACGCCCCGGATGCTCCGTTGATGTGGTTCGCGCCTTCGTGCCAGTTCTGAAACACGAAGTCTTTTTCGTCTTCGCTCAAGCGATCCTTGGTCAGGACCGCCTCGGCCTCCGCGTGGGCCTTGCGCTGCGATTTGGTGAGTTTCGCCATGGCTTAAAACTCCCCATCTACAACGATGATGGGTTCGCTCTTGTTCATGCGAATATTCAAACCTGTCAGGCCGATTCCGATCAGGTCCGGGCCTTCGAAGTTGGTCAATTCAGGATCCATCACAGGCCGGTAAACCGTGATCAGCTCCGCGATCTCCTCGACGGTCATGCGAGGCTCGGCAATGTCTCCGTGCTCATCCCTGCCCACGATGACAAGGTTTCCGGCAAACGGATTTGGAAAGTCCTTGAGGCGAACGATTGTATGAAGACCGTCTGTCAGGCCGTTGTCGTCCACGAAGACATCGTGATTGTCATCGAGGCGGGCGACATCGAAAAAGCTGCACTTGATGCGCTGTTTGACTTCCGCAATGTAGTTTGCCCGGCTTAGGGAGATATTGGCCATTGCCCCGAAAAAGGCATCGTAAAAATAGGCCGTGACGAACTCGGATTTGTTGGTCATAGAGCGATCCCTCAACCTGCGAGGCCGACACAGCAAGCGACCAGCCCGAAGCTGAACAGGCTCACGCTGACAAGCGCGCAGAATTCTTTGATAAACATCTATTTCTCTCCTTCTTCCCGTGGAACGCGGGTTCTGTCCCCGAAAGGGCAGGAGCCCGGCTCCTGCTCCTGAGACCTCGGCGGCGAGAGTGTGGGGGAGGGGGACAAGGGGAAAAAACGGAGGGGGATCGCCCACCGGGACGGCCAGGTGTGGATCCGCGGGCCCGGCCGGCACGCGGATCTGCGCCTGGTCCTGCACGAGGGAGCGACGCCGGCGTGCCGGCTGCGTGAGTGAGGAAGGATGGGGAGACCGATTTTTGCCCTTGGTGGGGGAGGGGGAGCGGCGTTTCCCCTCTCCCGGCAGGGGTGTGATGACCGCCTGCAGGGCGGCCTATTTGAGGATGGCAAGCGGAGTGCGCAGGGCGACGCCCGGAGGTGGGAGGATCGTCACCGGATGGCCGAGACGGGCGCTTGCGCCTGGCTCGGGGAGCGCAGCGACTAGAGCCGTGCCCAAAGGGTGCCGCCCGAACCTATTTACTTAGTAGTATAACGAGCCTAAGAACGGTTCTTCACTTACATTTAGGTAATTGGCGAAAAGGAATTCTTATGTCCGAAGCTGCTCAAAACGACATCTCTCTTGAGCCTGATTTCGTTGATCTGACGGCGGACATAGTTTCGGCCTATGTGAGCAACAATACGGTCGCCTCGGGCGATCTGCCGGCGCTGATCGCAACCGTTCACGCGGCGCTGTCATCCACCGTTCAAGAAGCTTCGGAGCCTGTTGTTGAAGAGCTGAAACCTGCGGTTCCGATCAAAAAGTCCGTGACCAACGATCACATTATCTGCCTGGAAGACGGCAAGAAGTTCAAATCCCTGAAGCGGCATCTGCGGACCCACTACGACCTGACGCCGGAAGAGTATCGAGCAAAGTGGGACTTGCCGACGGACTATCCGATGGTCGCGCCGAGTTATGCGGCTGCCCGATCCGAGCTTGCGAGAAAGATGGGCCTGGGCCAGAAGAGCGCACGGAAGACAAGAAAGCCCCGTTCCAAAACTTGAGGATCCAAACGGCTTCAATCGCTGCCGGCTTCGGGTTCGCTGGCGCTGTCCCGCAAAACTCGAATTCCATGCCGCAACAGCGTCCGATCCTTGGGGCTGTCGATCATCACCGTTCGGAAAGCGTCGTGTCCAATTGATATCTTTTGCGTCGCAACCAAAAGCTCAAGTGGCTGTTTTCCTTCGCGGTCCCAGGTTTCGACCCGGAAATGTAAGCCTCGAACGAATGGGTCGGAGTCGGTAATGAGCATGCGATCGGCAACCAAAACGGCGGTTTCCGGGGAAAGCAGTACTGGTTTCTGTTTGCCGATAGCTTGTTCCAGGATCATGCGAGCAAGCTGATCGACGCTTGCCCACTTTCTGCGGTATTCAGCCATTAATCAGTTGCTCGGTCGCGTGATGGATCGATCACATAGAATGTTCTCTTTTTGTTCCTGTGGCAATTCAAATTGTAGGCCGTCCCATCTAGCTGTCGCTGCTCGTCAGGCCAGTCAGAGATTTGAGCTCCCTCGCAAGCGTTCGAAGTTCATCCTTATGGTCCCGGACCCATTCGAGAGTCCGGAGGGCGCATTTGAGCCGGAGAATGTGTTCCTCCTCCTCGCTGGCCATATGGCCGCGCAGGCTCGAAAACCGTTGTTCGCGCTTTTCAAGAACATCGCGGATTTCATCGATCTGGGCGTAAATGGACCGTTCCGGCACGACAGCTCCTCCAATTATCGTTCTCGTTGAACGAATTGGAGCCGCTTGGCGCGGATCGCCTCGGCGAGCTTTTTCAGGATTTGCCCGACAAAGGCGTGGCTGAATTTTCCATAGGATATCGTCAGCGGGTCATAGCTGATCGGTTCGACATGAAAAGATCCGGGCAGAATGTCCGTATTGGCCTCATCGAGGAGGATCCAGCAGGGGGCGTCACCCTTGAGTTTCAGGCGTTTGCGTTCGGTTTCCGGAACGCGCAAGCACAAGCGGCCGACGCCGGGATCTTTCGTTGTGAGGGGAAACAAAACCACGTCGCCGCTCTTGGACGTCAATGGAACGACAACGCATGCCGGCCTTGCCTTTCGGCCTTGTTCCTCGCCTTTTGCGTTTTCTCTTGACCAAAGGAAGCTATAGGAGATGACAAGACCGGTTTCCGGATCAATCATCTGTGCCTGTTCCTTGCTCATATTGGTCTGCCAAGGCCAGAAGCCCGTCCTCGACGTCGGCAGGCATCGTCTCCAGCGTCACGGCTTTGCGGGGATCCTTGGTGCCCTGCAAACGCTCATAATCTTCGAATGCCATGAGAACGAATCTCGGTTTGCGGTGATGGGTGATGCAGACGGGTTCCCGCCTGGCTGCATCAGTTACGTCGCCGACGTGTTTGTTGAGATCGGCGGTCGTGAAAGTTCGCATCGGAAACTCCCTTAAAATCCAAATTTTATTGATAATATGGATATTCTGGAATTTCAAGATGTGAGGCACAGTCGTGCAGATATGAATCAGCTCTATGTTTGAGGGCATGGCGTTGATTTCCCGCCAGACAACGCCATACCGGTACAACACTGAAGCACAGGGCGGAAACAAAAAGCCTCCGGGCGTTCCGGAGGCTTAGCGGGGACTGATGATTTTTCGAGGAAAATCAGGCTTTATTGTTGTGTTGATTGTCGTCCAGACAACTTAAGAATGGCTTTAAGGCCATTCGTCAGAGCAGGGAAGAAAGCCCGCACGGGCTTGCCGCTAAACAGAACCGATTGCCGGCCGCTCGATGCGGCTGGCAATCGGCCCCCGCCGCGCCGACCTGGTTAGTGGCGCCAATTACGACGGCCATATTTGCGCCCGTCGATGATGATGCGGTCCTGCTGATCGATGGGCGTTCGGGCGTGGCAGAGGACTCCGGCTTCATCAAGGCGGTAAACGACGCAATCGGAATCCCCGAGTGCATAGACCACAAAGCACCACGGGCCTTTCCCGTCTTCGCGATCCTGAAACCATCCGTTCATGTTCCGGCACTGCCAACGCCCGGCCCACCATGTGGCTCCGGGCTGTCCTTTGTCTGTGCGCTGGAAGAGTTCAAGCTGAAGCATGATCCTGTCCCGTGAGCTTTCGTTGGAAAGGGAAGCCGGTCGCGGGAGGAGAGGCCCGCGACCGGCGACGGCTGATTATTCAGCCGCCACGGGAAGAGTTTCGACGTTGCCCATGTCGTCGTCGGTTTGCTGCTCATGTGTGGGCATGCCGCAGCGGATCGGTTCGGGCAGCCAATCCTTATCTTTGAGGGCTTTCTGGGCGAAGGCTGGACATGCAGCGGCTTTTGAAATCGACCATGCGCTTGCGTCCCGACAGGATCATTGTCGGCGAAGTCCGCGATGGCGCAGCGCTGACGCTGCTCAAGGCATGGAACACGGGCCACCCGGGCGGCATCGCCACGGTTCACTCCGACAATGCCTTCACCGCACTGACGCGCCTTGAACAGTTGATCGCGGAAGTCTCTCAGCAGCCAATGCCCCAAGTCATCGCGGAAGCGGTTGACCTCATTGTCTCGATCGAGCGCTCCCCCGAACACGGGCGCATCGTTCGGGACATCGTAACTGTGTCCGGCTTTCGGGACGGCACGTATGACGTTCGCTCAGCCGTTGCATCTCAGTTCCTCAACAAAAATTCCAACGACAGACAAGGGACTCTTCATGTCGCGTAATTTTGTATTTCTTCTCTTTCTCGCCGGTGCAGGACCGTACCTAATTGAACCAGCCTTTGCCTCTGGTGGTGGTTCGCTTCCCTGGGAAGGTCCGCTTCAACAGATCCAGGCCTCCATCAACGGTCCTGTCGCTGGCGCCGTTGGCCTGATCGCGGTTGCGATCGCCGGCGCAATGTTGATCTTCGGCGGCGAACTTAACGACTTTGCCCGTCGTCTCGCCTACGTCGTTCTAGTTCTCGGCGTGCTGCTCGGCGCGTCCACCATCGTCGGCCTGTTCGGATCCTCCGGCGCCTCCATCGGAATTGCTCCGGAAGGGAACACGGCAATCGTGGAACCGGCTCGTGACTGATGCGCCGGGCCTCAACAGAGCGCGGGTTCACCGCGCTCTTTCACGCCCGACACTGTTGTTCGGAGCAGACCGGGAGCTGGTGCTCGTGACCGGTCTTGCCTCGGTCATTCTGATTTTCGTGATCCTGAAGCCCTATGCCGCTGTGCTCGGCGTGGCGATCTGGATCGTGGTCGTTGGCGTGCTGCGGATGATGGCCAAGGCAGACCCTCTGATGCGCGCTGTCTATCTGCGGCACGTCAAATACCGCGCCTACTACCGGCCGACATCCACGCCCTGGCGGAAATACTGAACATGGTTGCCCTCAAAAGATTCCGGCACGTCGCGCCATCCTTTTCCGACCTGCTCCCTTATGCCTTCATTCTGCTCGCCGGCATGGCAATTGCCGAAATGCGCGGTGCGGTTATAACGGGTCGCAACGGCCTGCTCTGGGGCGTTGCAGGGTTTGTCGCGTTCCACTTCGCGCCCGGATTCAGCCTAGCTCCCGAAGTGCCCGGCGTCGCGGCGGCGGATGTTTTTGCCCGGCAGATTTGGTGGTGGGCCACCGTCCTTACCGCAGGCGCCGGATTGTGGCTGATCGCATTCGGCCGTAACTGGGTGGCCTGGGGCGCAGCAGCAATGCTGCTGCTGGCACCACACGTGATCGGCGCGCCAGAGCCGGACACCTTCACCGGCCCAGTTCCGACCGAGATCGGGGCAATGTTTGCCAGCCGTGCCTTTGGCGTCGGAATGGCAGCCTGGCTTCTGCTTGGTTGTTTTGCAGGTTTTTTCTGGCAGCGCGAGAGGGCGAGGGTCGGCGCAACGCAGGCGGCCTGATCCGGAATCTAAATCATAACCGACCGGGCGAAACATCTCGTTTTGCCCGGTTTCTTTTTAAGGAAACCTGAAACCCCATGGAACGCTCTCTCGCACTCTTCGCCATCGGGCTGGTCTTTGGCGGAGGCATCGGCTTTGTTGTTGCCGCAAGCAATGGTGTCGCACTTGACGGTCACGACCACTCATCAGCCAGCGATCACCAGATGCAGACCACATCAGTGCAGCTCAGAACTAATCATTCCGGCCAAACCGCTGGCCACGACCACAACAGGACCACCTCAGTACCTGGCGGTCCCGATGCACCGTCCTTGAAAATCAGTGTCTCGCAGGATCCGGTTAGCGGCTACAATCTCCATATCATGACAGAAAATTTCACCTTTGCGCCCGAGCGGGCTGGCTTGGATCATGTGTTGGGCGAGGGCCATGCTCACGTATATGTAAATGGCGTGAAAGTCGCGCGGCACTACAGTGCATGGCTCCACCTGCCGACTCTTCCAAAAGGTGATGCGACGGTTGAGGTTACGCTCAATTCCAACGATCACCGCATGCTTGCTGTCGAGACGGAACCGCTCAAGGCTGCGGTAACTGTGAACGTGAAATAGGCTTATAGCGCCGGAATGCGCGCTCTGAGGCAGAACCGGAGACGTCCACATGGTCGGGCGTCTTCGATCCAGCCTTTGTCCGCTGCCAGAAAGTTTCCGGCCGTCGAGACGATATCGGCAATGTCGTCCGGAAAGATAACACCGGAAAAAAGGTATGCCGCTCTACCAACTCCCTGAAACGCAACCGTAATTGGCTGCTCGCAGGCCCCCATGCATTCAATCTGTGTAACTTCCATTGCCATTCCTGCCTCGTTCAATGATCGACGCAATGCATCCAGATCTGGCGGAGGGTCGCTTTTGCATGTACTGCAAACGATAATACGGTTCATTCGGTCACCTTTGCCGGCAGTGGTGGCACAGCACTGCGAAAGCGTACAAAGCAACACATTTTTTGTCATTCGGATTAAGTCGTATTGTGTTCGACAAATTTATTCTTCCAATTGAGAAATCACTTGAATCTATAGTGGCTAGAGGGTGTATACGCCTGACGAATTAAGAAATCCGACTCAGGCACATCTTTTGGCCAAATCGCAATCTCGTAAATACCCGGCTACAGGTAACGGCTATAAGTTTGCCCATTCTGCTGACCTCGACGGGCCTGCGCGCGCGCTCTGGCTATTGTTCCATGATCCGGCCTATGTATCCAAAAGTTGCCTGCCGGAAGCAACTGCTCTGAAAGTAGCAGTTAGGGATGACTGTCAAGTTCCTACAGACGATCTAGCGACTAAGCGTCATCACTGGCCTCATTTTGCTCTGGAACAGCACGACCAAAAGATCTTCAGAACCATAATCTCAATGCTAGCAAGGCTGGCAATAGTACTTGAGCCAAATCTGCCGGCCTCATCTCTGAAGGTTTCCCGCAAATGAACAACAAATCAATTGTTCTCTCAGTGGCTGTATTTGGGCTGATACTGCTCAGCGTTGCGGCCTGGTTTTTCGTTCGTCCGATGTTTATGAGAGCAGCGATTCCAACCGAACAGACACTGGCGGTGTTGAGGCCTCATTCGCCCATTATTGGGCCTGAGGACGCACCTGTTACTATCGTCGAGTTTTTTGATCCTACTTGCGAAGCCTGTCGCAAGATTTATCCGGTTGTTAGGGATATCATGGCTGAGTATGGCGATACAGTGCGCCTGGCGATTCGCTACGTGGCCTTTGAAGGCAAGGGATCAGTGGAAGCGATCCGAGTACTGGAAGTTGCGCGGAAACAAGGGGTGTTTCAACCCGTGTTAGAGGCACTTTTGCGCGACCAGAAAAGATGGGCCAAAGACGGAGCGCCAGAACAAGAACTCATCATTCAGATATCAACGGAGGCCGGCCTCGATCCAGAAGCTGCGCGAACTCAGATGCTGGAACCCATTATAGCTGCAACGATTAACCAGGACCGCGCCGATGCTGAAGTCTTAGGCGTAACCCAGACGCCCACGTTTTTCGTTAACGGCCGGTCCGTCAATTCGTTTGGCGAGGCGGAACTGAGGGCTTTGGTGAACGAAGAGGTGGCCGCTTCGCGGAAGTAACCAACAGCAAACAGGGAACAGGGAACAGGGAACAGGGAACAGGATCTGTTTGAGGGGCGATGGCAATCTAATGGCATCGCGCTGCACAAACGAATTTGATCCGCAGATTAGTTGCCTAACATCGGACAGATTGCAATGCACTTTGGCGCTACCGCAAACGCCCAGTCCTCAAAAATCGAACTCGGTCAAGAACCGCCGCTGCTTGGTTACGAAGGGTTGTATGGCATGCCGGACCGGCGAGGGGTTTCACTGCGCTGGTTCGCTGGTTCAGCACTCACTGGTGTCACATCCCTGTTCTTGATGGGCGGCGCGCTATTCGCTGCCTTTGATGGCCAATACGAAGTTGAAAGGGCGAAATCCTCGAGTGCTTTATTGAATGAGTTGTCGATCTCGAACAACGGTTACAGCAAAGAAGACAGGGTTCTGCGATCGGCGACTGAATATTCCAGCAAGCAATTAATAGATGTGAATATTGTCTCCCGTGAGGGCGACAGAGATAACATTCGCGCTCAACCACATATTTTCATCAGCGCTACGCTTGCTACCAAGAAAGACCCGTCGCTTGCATCTCAAATTCCGGCCTTCAGTACGCTGAACATATTTTCTAGGAGTGCGGAGAAAGAAGCGACAGGGGCAACCGAGGGAGTTGCAACTTCTCTTCTTGCCGACTCGCTGTACGGTGCGAAATTGGCCAATGATGTCAGTATAAGCCTTACACCATTTCCATCATCGAACACGGATTTCGATTTGGACAAGACGTTGTCAGAATCGGAAATTGAATTGAAAGTTCGCAAATTTATCCGGACCCGTTCGGTGGATGCAACTAACATGGGTTATGAAGCAGTGATTGATCCAGGGCGTTTCGACTTCAATTTGGCGCTTCAGCCAGATTTGGAGCGCTATGCGGTTCGGATAACGCCGGAAAACGTTTCTTTCGTGTCAAAACGCGATGACGATATTCGGTTAGCCGGAATGGATGAAAGCATTGTGCCAGTGGCTCAGGGGCAAAACCTTACGGGGACCCTCCTAAATCAGCAGGTTCCAGAAGTAGAAGCTGCATCGATCACACTTGCGTTTCAGCGATTGTATGGAATCTCCAAACTTGAAGACGGACAACGACTCCGAATAGCGTACGCGCCCTCACAGGACGATCCGGAGCGAAAGCTGCCCGTGCGCATCAGTCTGTATAGCGATACGAAACACGAAGCGACCGTTGCCCAATCAGACGGCGGCGATTACATCAAAGCCCGGCCGCCTAGCACCTTTCCAGCAGCAGCCTTTGCTGACGCGGATCGTGTCTCCCATAGCGGGCCAACGCCAGCGCTATACGATAGTCTTTATCAAACTGCACTTGAGCAAGACATACCAAAAAACATTGTAAATGAACTTGTTCGCATGTTTTCCTTTAGCATCGATTTCAATGCCTCGACTAGGCCTGGTGCTACCATAGAGCTTCTATATTCCAGAGATGACCGTAACTTCGGATCTGAGATCCACTTTGCTGCGCTGAGCAATGGCAAGACAACGCTGGAATTTTACCGTTTCCGGACGCCTGACGATGGAGCTACTGACTTTTACGATGCGTTCGGCCAAAGCGCAGAGAAGTTCCTGATCAGGAAACCGATTGATGGTGGCAGGTTCCGATCCGGCTTCGGCATGCGTCGGCATCCCGTCTACAAATATTCAAGAATGCATAAGGGAGTGGACTGGTCTGCTCCGCGCGGGACACCGATCATGGCAGCTGGAGATGGTACCGTGATAAAGGCAGGTTGGAGTTCCGGCTATGGGAAGCGAATTGAACTTCAACACACCAATGGATACACGACCACCTACAATCATCAGACCGGATTTGCCAAAGGCATAAAGGAAGGTGTTCGCGTCAAACAGGGACAGATCATCGGCTATGTTGGCTCGACTGGACTTTCAACAGGACCTCACCTTCACTTCGAGATGCTAGCTAATGGCCAACCTTTGGATCCAATGCGAGCCAGGCTTCCAGAAGGACGCGTGCTCGATAGAGAAATGCGTGAAAGATTTGAGTCCGAACGAAGTGCGCTCGACAACTTATTACGTGACGCCCGTAGGCCCCGAATTTTGCAACATGACTACAATGAGGAAGCGTTCAATCAAGCAATCTGATGTTGAACTAAAAAGAGGTGTTTCTTAGAGGTTGTTCGATCCTTTTCATTACACTAAGGCCACCGCAAGTGTGCGTTACCATTTGGAACCGTGCCGCCGGTAAAGCCAGCCGGGTCTGCAACACGTATACTGAGTGCTTGTTAGCCAGATCCAAAATATCCTTCTGCCGCGTCGTTTGCCGCAGTGCATAATATCGGAAGTCTTTGGCTGCAAATCTCCTCCGGCATGAAATCAGCGCCCATAGGATCAAACTCGGGGAAACGAAAGGCCGTTCCATAAAACTGTGCTTACCGTCGCCTTAGTCTTTGAAAACTCAGTTGCAGAAATCTTCCAAGAGCTGTCATCCATTCGTCCAACGAACGATCACTCACAATCGGCCGCGTTCTTTGAAAGAACAGATGAAAGACTGCGAGAATGAGTAGCAGCGTTACGCCCCAGGAAATTAATGTGTCAGAAAGGAAGTGACCGCCGAATGCGATTCTGTTGGATGACAGGATGAAGCAAAGCGGCAGCACCAATAGCAGCATCGCTTTGCGCCACGTAGCGGGAACTAGAAAGGCGACTGAAGTCAACCAAATGGCGGAAGACGCTTCTCCAGAGACGAAAGAACAGTTTCGGTCACAATAGTCAGTGACTTTCCAGACAGTTTGATAGGGTAGGTCTCCGCCGAACTCAGCCACATGTTGCGGTCTCGGGCGACCCCAATTGTCCTTCAAGATCAAATTTACGAGCACGCCGGGGCCAAGAACCAGAGTCGACAGCAGAAACAAGGGTTGGCGGAGTGGCATGAGCGGTGGACGATCGGGGATAAGCAACTTCAGAACGAACACAGCAACACAAGTAGTCGCAACCACCTGAACGAGAAATATGCCGAGATACCTTACGTCTCTGAGAAACGCCATGTTCTTCGCCCAGAAACCGAAAACTTCTGAATAAAACAATCCGGTCGACCAAATATCGGCACCGGGAAAGATAAAGAAAAACAGCGACACGGCACAGACATACAACCCGACCGAAATCATCGGATGTGAAACACAGGAGTCGGTCAGCTTTTTTAGAATCGGCTTCCGGCCGTTTTCATTAGGAACTTTGTTCTTCATCGCCGCCATTTTGAACGAATTTCGAGGACTGATCCTGAGCATCTAGAAGGTGTCCGAGGTGTTTCACAGGTGTCAAAATGCCGCCAGCTCGAACAAACCGGAGACGTGTTCAAGCCAACGTTCTGGGTTAACCGTCAACCTGTTGTTGGATGCCTAAATCCGGTTCATTCGAAGGTCGATTGCTCGCGCTGGCCTTCTTCCTTGGAGCTGATCTTGCTTCGCCAGCTGTACAACTTGCGATTAGAGTTTCTGGCCGATCAAGGATAAGTCGCTGCACGACCCACAGCGGGGTTTCATTTAGTTTTGCGGCTTCGCGTTGAGTGCACAGGTTGGTCCCATTCCACTCAATATGCTCTTTGCTGGGTTTAGAAGATTGATTTGACGAAAAGTTGCCGCCAACTCGAGCGGTGCTCAGTCGGCGCCGGACGCGTTTCTTTTCACGAAATCCTGAAACACTTTCAGCGTCTCTTCGCTGACATGATGCTCGATACCTTCCGCGTCTTGCTCGGCCACTTCCGCGGAAATTCCTAGTGTAATCAGGAAATCGACGACAATCCTGTGCCGCTTGCGGCAGGCTTCCGCCAGTTGGCGGCCCGCCTCGGTCAAGCGGATATCGCGGTAGCGCTCCTGAAGGATAAGTCCTTCTCGCTTCAGCCTAGCAAGATTTTTCGATACCGTCGGCTGCGCAACACCGAGCCGCTCGGCAATTTCGACCGGACGCGCAGACCCGTTCAGGTGAATCAGTTCCGCGATGAGTTCCACATAGTCCTCGACCATTTCACTCTGGTGCGCGGTGCGCACAGCCTCGAACCCGCTGGCCTGTTCATCGACACTTCTATCGGACACCTTGGGTGAAGGACCGGTCATGAATGGAACACATCCTCTTTGTTTTCATTGTGATTGTGTATGCCGCGAAATTTGCCGCTTGACAATGTGTTAGATTACCCTAAGAAAATTTGCCAAAGCTAAACTTAATAGGCGTAGCTATGAAAACTCTCCTTGCCAGCGCGGTGATCTGCCTTGTTCCGGTCATCGCGCAAGCCACCGCAATCAAAGAAGCCCTCTGGGCTCCACGTGCAGCCGCCTATCGGCACACCTTGTTTCTGGGAAACCTTTCCCCAGTCCCCTGGGAGAAAATCGAAGCCAGCTGGAACCGTGCCGTTCCAGGCAGCTCACTTCCGGATGCCGCGGTTTCCCGGGCAAGTGACGAGGAAGCCGCTGCTCTTAACAGTGCTCTTCAGGTGCAGGACAGGCAGGCGCTGTTTGAAGCGGCAACGGTCATCGTTGCTCAGGGGATACTGCGTCACCTGGAAAATGCGGATGCCGGGCTCGGAACTCCGGAAGCAGCCACTGAGTTGGCCAAGGCCGAAACGCTTTACCGCGCCTTTGAAGATGCTATTCGCACCGTCGATGAGCCTGCCGCTCGCCAGCTTGGCAGGGCATGGCTCATCCTGAACTCGTCCCTAGGCAGTGGCGGCGTTCTGGGCCAAGGCGGACAGGAAAGCAACAAGTCAGAATTCGCAAACGCCCGCAAAGATGTTTCCGATTACATTCGTACCAACTACCTGCCGGCAGAATTTGCAACCCGTGACAAGCTGGCTCCTGTTCCGGAAACGGTTTTCCTTTCTGGACAGGAAGTGAAACTGCCTGCAACATTGCCTCCGGGATCAAACATCGCCGATCAAAGCGAGCTGCCGCGCCTTATTCTTCAACTCGAGGAAGCCGGTGAAGACGAAGCCAACCTGCCGCTTGTCGCTTATGGCGACATGCTGTTTGACAGTCCTGAGATCTTCGGCGGTCCTGCGCAGGAACTCGGGATTGCCTGTTCCACCTGCCATAACAGATCCGACATCAACAGGGAGTTCTTCATTCCGGGCCTCAGCTATCGCCCCGGGGGAATGGATGTCGACGGTGCCTTCTTCAATCCGATGTTCAATGACCGGAAGGACGATCACCTCGATACGCCGTCGATGCGCGGTATACGGTTCACCGCGCCTTATGGCCGTGACGGACGCGAACCCAGTCTGCGCCGTTTCATCCGCAACGTGATCGTTACCGAATTTGCCGGCAAGGAGCCGACCCCGTTCCAGCTTGATGCGCTAGTCGCCTATGTCCGTGAGTTCGACTGGCTGCCGAATCCGCAAATCGACCGGGCAGGCCGGTTGACCGACAAGGCCTCCGACGCGGCAAAGCAGGGTGAAGCCATCTTCAACACTGATTTTCCAGGACTGAACGGCAAGTCCTGCGCGTCCTGCCACACGCCGGATCAGAATTTCACCGATGGACTGACACACGATATCGGCAGCTCGGAGCCACCCTTCCCCGGAGGCACGGCTACCGCCTTCGAAACGCCAACGCTGCGCAACATTAACTTCACCGCCCCCTATATGCATGATGGTTCGCTGCCGACGCTGGCCAGCGTTGTGGATTGGTTCAACGACACCAGGAATCTTGGGTTGGACGAAGAGCAACGAGCAGACCTGACGGCGTATCTGGAAGCCATCGGCGATGGCGAAGAGCCCTATCAGCGCTTTGAAGGCCGTGACAGTGTCTTCCGCCTGTCCTGGGAAGAGCTGACTACTTTCGCGTCAACCCTGGACACTCTTCTGCCCGCCCGCGATGTCCAGAATATCGCGTTGCTCATCGATACGGTTGCGCCGGATCTTGCAGCCGACGCCAGCGTGATGACCAATCAGGCGGCAAAATCCGAAATCTATGAACTCAGCGCCATCCTGAGGGCCGTGGGCGATGCCAGCGCTGAAGGTGACTGGGGCGACGCGGAACAGCAATGGCAAAAGTTCAAGACCATGCAGGCCGCAATTGACGAGAGGATGTTTTGATGCTGAACCGCCGTACGTTCTTGGCCGCTGCCTCCGCCAGCTTCGTCCTGCCGGCTTTTGCCGCCGAGGAGGGTCTGACCTTGGCCTTCATACCGCAGGAGAACCCGGAAAAGCTTCTGGGAGATATCAAAGTCATCACCGGCTGGCTTTCGGAGCAAATGAGCGTCCCCGTCACCGGTTTCGTCACTTTTGACCATGCAGCCGCCGTCGAGGCGCTTCGAAACGGCGATGCTGACATTTCCTTCATGGGCGCCCTGCCATTTGTTCTCGCGGAAGATCAGCTCGGAGCGGTACCGCTTTTGTCGGAAGTCTACCGGGGTCAGCCCAGCTACTCCGGACGAGTCTTCGTCCGCAAGGACAGCGGCATTGAAACCCTTGCCGATCTCAAGGGGCGTGACATTGCCTTCGCAGACCCTGTATCGGAATCCGGTTATATCTATCCGCTGGATCTGTTTGTCCGCGAGGGCCTGATTGCCGATGCGGCGGATGCCGACAGCTTCTTCGGCAGGAAATTCTTTGCCGGTGGATACCAGCAGGCGATGCAGGCCATGGCAAACGGATTGGTCGATGCCTCCGGAGCGAGCCAATATGCGGACCTCTTTTTAACACCGGACCAGCAGGCAGAAGTCAGGGTTCTGGCGGAATCGGAACAGATCCCGAGTCATGCGGTCATTGCACGCCCCGGCCTTGATGCCGGATTGCAGGCAAAGTTCGTTAAGGTGATGCTCAGCCTGAACGATCCGGAAAACCGCTACCTGCTGGCCTATCTCTACGGCCCGGACGGTTACGTTACCGCCGACCCGGAAGTCTATGAAGGCGTTCGCGAAACCGCGCGGCGCTATGGTTTCCTGAAATGAGTGTTGCCGCCGCCCTTTGCGATGTTACGCATCAGTTCGATGAGCATCCAGCCCTGTCGAATATCTCCCTGACCCTGAAGGAAGGAGAGACCGTTGCGTTTCTGGGGCCGTCAGGGGCGGGAAAGTCAACCCTGCTGGCACTTCTCGACGGGCGGTTGCGGAACTGGCGCGGTACGGCAGAAGTTCTGGAGACACCTTACTCGGCGACAGCACGTCCCCCGAGAGATGCAAGATCGGAGGTAGGCTTCATTTTCCAGGAATTCGCGCTGGTTGACCGGTTGAGCGTTTACCAGAACGTGATGAACGGAAGGCTTGGCCGGATGCGGACCTGGCAATCGCTCTGGAGCCGCTTCGGTGAACGCGATCACCTTGTCGTCTCCGGTGTTCTGGAGGATACCGGATTGACCGATCTGGCCGCGCGCCGCGCGGACAAACTCTCCGGCGGACAACGGCAACGCACCGCCATCGCCCGGTGTCTGGCCCAGGAACCGAAACTGATCCTGGCAGACGAACCGGTCAGCAATCTCGACCCGGCCAATGCCGAGAAAATTCTCGGCCTGATTACAGGTGCTGCCCGCAAACGCGGCATCACCGTCGTCTTCAGCTCGCATCAGCCGGAGCTGTCACAGCGTTTCGCCGATCGCATCATCGGCCTGCGCGACGGCAAACTGCTCTTCGACCGGCCTTCGGGGCAGGTAAGCGCTGCCGATATTTCGGAGCTTTATCATGGCGCGTCTCCGAGCGCCGAACTGCGTGTGGTGAGTTGATGTCGCGCACCGTGACCTGGCTTGTGCTGGCCGCTGCCATCTTGTGGTCACTGGGAAGCGCAGATATGGGATTGGAAAAGCTCCCCGGCGCAAAGGCGCGCCTGGGCGAATTTTTCGGCCGGATGCTGCCGCCAGACATGTCCATTTGGCCGGAAGTTTTGCAAGGTCTGGCGGAGACCCTGCGCATTGCCATTCTGGGAACTTTCTTCGCCGTCCTGTTTTCCGTCGTTCTTGGCATTTTGGCAGCGGAAACACTGGTTCCGCCGGCAATCTGGCGGCCCGTCCGATCGCTGCTTGCGATCGTGCGGGCAATTCCGCTGATCCTGGTTGCCATGCTGATGGTCGGTGCAGTCGGCCTTGGACCGTTGCCCGGTATCCTGGCAGTGACATTTCACGCAACGGGCATGCTGGCGAAATTTTACGCAG
Organism: Roseibium algicola; assembly: GCF_001999245.1. Taxonomy (NCBI): domain Bacteria; kingdom Pseudomonadati; phylum Pseudomonadota; class Alphaproteobacteria; order Hyphomicrobiales; family Stappiaceae; genus Roseibium; species Roseibium algicola. The sequence continues at coordinate 71,085 of NZ_CP019632.1, forward strand.
AGGCGATCGATACCGTCTCGCCCGAACCGGTGAAGGCACTGGAAAGCGCGGGCGCCAACAGATTACAGCAACTGCGCTGGGGGATCTGGCCGCAAATGGCGCCGCTGGTTCTGCGCGATACCGTCTTCCGGTTCGAACTGAATTTGCGCGAGAGCCTGATCCTCGGCGTCGTCGGCGCAGGCGGCATCGGTCTATATATTCAGACCTACGTCCGCTCGTTTCAGTACGACAAGGCAGCGACGGTGACGCTGGCGATCATCATTCTTGTGCTGCTATCAGAAGCCGTGAACACCGCTTTGCAGAAACGCTTCTCCTGATTAGATGTGCAGCTTTTCGAACTGATCATGATGTCCAAAGAAGCTGCGACCCTAAAAACGCAACTAATTCCGAAGCCTAATCAGCGGGCTCCTTCCTCACTGTTCTGCGCATCAATTAAGACCGCGGTCCCAGAGGAAGGCTCCAGGACGTCTAGAGTAAACCGTTACTTCCTTGGTACGCTGGCAACAGTGGTCACGCGGGCGTCGTCAATCCCGGTCCAAAGCGCGGCGGAATACGGAGATTGACGTTTAATGTATCGGTACGGCGTCGAATACCAAGGCAGAACTGTTTCAGCTTGGTTGTCCAATATCATGTCCCCGTAGTCCGTGCGGACTGTCAGCACAGCATGACCACCATTCTGGAGGTCCTTTGCGACGGTGATTAGCAGAGTGCTGCGCGGCCATCCCGCATTTAGAAGCTCTCGTTGCTTTTCAAGGACATATTCCTCACAATCTCCATATCCGTCGTCTGGGTAGGTCCAATACTCTGGTTTGCCATAGAGATCGTCATCGGTCATTGGCCGAACACGACGATTTACATCCGTGTTAATCGCGAGCAATTCCTGCCATCTTTCTTCCGTAAATTTTACGACGACCGGCTCATAGCGTTCATTTGAACAAGCACCAATGTTGTCTCGGCAAAACTGTACGTATCCGATGGGTGCTTTGACGTCTTGTTTCATGTCCATAAAGCGCCCGGGATCGGCTGACGCAGACGCGGAAGAAGTTACCAACAATGCCAGAAAAGTTGTTGGCAGAAGTATATTTTGTAGTCTTTTCATCCCAAAGCCCTCCCTTAAGGCTGGCTTCACGATGTCATCTTGAATTTTATTTTAATAAAAGCTTCTCAGTAAGTATTGAGCCAAATAAAAAGAAATATAAACTAATATTTGAATTACATTTTACTATAATTCTAATTAGACTTGTCTAAAATTTTATCTTTCTCCTGCAACAAACTGATATGCTTACATTTCTTCCGTTGATGGTCCTTGAATTAAATAAAGGAGGATTTGGCGTGCACCCTGACAATCAAGAGCTTAAAAAGAAATCCAGAAGGCAATTCAGGTGAATATTTCGGCAAGTTTTTTGAAGGCAGAGCAACCCATTGATTGGATCGCCGCGACCAAACGAGGTTCCACAGCATACGTCCAACAACTACAGGCGGCCTGATCCCGCTCGTGACAATTCAACCTTTTTGAGAATGGCCTTACGGCCGAAAAAGACGGCCCTCGCAGAGGGCCTCTCACTGCTACCTTGGAAAAACAATCCAACACAGTTCCAACGTCGTATGTACAGTACCGATATGTTGGCTGGGTATAGTCGATGGACGCACTTGAAGAATGGATCAGAGTAAATTCGTACTTGGTATACGGGATACTATTTTTTTATTGTGCGATGAAAAGTGGGGCTCTGCCGCTGTTTGCTGCTATCTTTGCCAGCACTGATGATCTTTCGATATTTGCAGTATCTGCGGCATCCTTTCTTGGCGGATACTTAGGTGATGAAGCACGGTTTTATCTTGCGCGGCGATATGGTGACTATTTGACAAGCCGGCTGCCAAGATTAGGTGTGATTGTCAAACGAGCTGAAGGCTTGCTTGCGAGGCACGGAGCCAAATACATTTTTTGTACCGATATCCAAAAGGTATGCGAACGATCGGCGCATTTCCGGTCGGGTTAAGCAATATGTCCTGGTTGCGTTTCACTGTTTTCAACGCAGGATCCGCTGCCTTGTGGACCACGTTGCTAGTTGCGTTTGGATATGTGTTTGGTGTTGCGATAGTAGAGACTGTAGAACGTAATTGGGGCTGGCTTAGCGTTGTCGCGATAGGGGTATTCGCACCTTTGGTTTGGCTTGTGTATCGCAATAATTTGACGAGTGCGCAAAAGGGATTAAGAACTCCCTAGTGTCAAAAACAAAAAATAACCACTTTTCCGGACAATCAAATGTACGGTCGATGTGCTCGCATTTGTAACAGCTCTGTTCTGTCCTTGTTGCGAGAGAACCAGAAGACCTCAACGATTCCTATTGCGAGGAAACCGAACAATGAACGTTGCCCTCCTGAGATGCGAGTATTCTAGCGAAATGTCAGGTAGTTATGCGTCCGGAGATATTTGAACCGGCACAATTCGCCCGGAGGATCCTGAGTGTGAGCATGACAATTTTCATGCTTCTGCTCGCGGGATGTGTAGGTTCGTCAATTGAAATGGAATCGCGCGGAGAAATTGCAATTCCACATGAGGTCAAGGCGTTGATGCGCAACAAAGGGGTCGAGGGATCAGATCCCGTCTTCATCCGAATTTTCAAACAGGAAAGTGAGCTTGAGGTTTGGAAAAAAAGGCGCGCCGGTGATTATGTTCTTCTAAAAACATACGAGATGTGTCGTTGGTCCGGCGATCTGGGTCCCAAACGAGCCGAGGGTGATCGCCAGGCACCTGAAGGCATATATGAAGTCACGCTGGGGAGGCTTAATCCCAACTCTAAGTATTTCCTTTCATTTGATTTGGGGTATCCGAACAAACTTGAACGCGCGAAGGGTTACTCTGGAACTGCGCTCATGGTCCACGGAGCCTGCTCGTCTTCCGGGTGCTTCGCAATCACAGACGAGCAAATCACCGAAGTGTATGCTCTAGTTCGGGACGCATTGCGCGCCGGGCAACCTTCCGTGCAGGTGCAATCACTCCCTTTTCGTATGACACCTGAAAATCTTGCGAGGCACTACGACAATCCAAACCTCAGTTTCTGGCTGGATCTCAAAGAAGCTTCCACCACGTTCGAAGTCCTGCGGCGTCCGCCAGAATTCCGGTTTTGTGAAGGAAGATATCGTTTTGGCGCAGCAAAAAACCCAGGAGCTGACTACGGCCCCCTTGGACAGTGCCCGCAGTTGGAACCACCACCGCAAAAAGTTTCAGAAAAGATCGCTGCTGACCTAAGCTCAGTTGAACAACTTCGGGAAGGGGGCGGCAATATCGTAAGTTCTTACGCCGACGGTGGAATGCACTCTAGGTTTCGAAATGTTCTTTTGGAAAAGGGAGCTGAATTCCTCGCGAGGAAAACATCGAGTAGCGCCGTACCGGTTAGCAGACCAAAGGCAGCACTGTCCGACCCATACAGACCTTTGCTGTCTCAGCAATGACTTTTTGGTGTTGTGAAGGATGTAATCGGAGCCTCGGCCTTAGCGAAGCATTCGCGCAACGGGCAGAATGATAACGAGGAGCAATGGCTGGTGAACCAAGTATATCAATAAACTGTTTCGCCCCATCCAAGACAGGATCCTGGTCAGTTTGGTATTGTGCAGATCAGGAAATGAGCGTGAATCGCCGTTTTTGATATAAAAAATCTTGGCTAGAAAAATGCCGATCAAGGTCAATCCGGCCCATGGCAGAATTGGAACGAAATCGTTGCTGGGTGGGGGGGAACTAGACACGCCAATCCATGCGAGCCACCGGGTGTTGAACAGTTCCAATTTTACGAACTGCGGCAGGATGAGTAAGCCGGTTCCCGAGATTAGTGAGACCAGGGCGGGCAAATTTAGAAATAAAACACCAAAAAGAGAAGAAACCGCAATCGCGTGCAAGATGCCGAAAAAAATGTAAGTCTGCGGAAACGCGATCCACGTGACCAATGAAATCGAAATCGCAGCTGCACCGATCATCGTCACACGTCTTACAAATCTGCTAAACTTGAGCCCTTTTCTGTGCGCAAGGACAAGGCTCACGCCGACTAGAAACATGAAGGTTCCGGCGAGCAAGCGGCCGAATGCAAGCCATACAGGATGGAACGCGAATCCGTCGATTAATCCCGAAAACTCCAGATCCCAAACAATATGAAAAAGCACAACGCCAAAAATAGCGATACCTCGCACGGTATCGATCAGCAAAACTCGCTGATTTGATAGACTTTCGTCATCATTGTCTGGACTAATCATTTCGCTCGTAGTTAAACCTTTTTCGGCCTCAGAAAACGTGCGTAGTTAATCATTTTTCCTAACCGGGAAGACCTGCAATCCCAGTTTGGTGGACCGACTCAGAATTCTAAGTCAACGAGTGGTGCTGAAAAACCCCGATCAATTTTGGCTACGATTGCTTAACTATTCTGGGTCGTCAAAGTCCACCAAGCACCTGACGATGGCCAAAGATACAGTTTTGTCGCAAAGTTTTCTTCTGCGGTTTTATCTAGTCTGATAACCTGTATGGCGTTCATATTGTCTCAGCAATATCGGTTAGAGTTGATTTAGTCGTCCAAAATGCAGCGCATCCAGCTCCAGCTCGCTCGAGTTCAGGTTTCCCCTTTCCATGCCAGAAGCCGCATAGCATTTGCGGTGACGAGTACTGTTGCGCCTGTGTCGGCAAGGATTGCTGGCCAAAGACCGGTTACACCTGCGACGGTCGTCACCAAAAACAACGCTTTCAGGCCCAGAGCCATCCCCACGTTCAGTTTAATGTTCCTCATCACCGCATGAGACAGGCTTATCATCTGGGCAACGTCCATCACCCGCCCATGCAATATGGCTGCGTCGGCAGTTTCAAGTGCCACATCCGTGCCGCCTCCCATGGCGATACCGATATCCGCGGCGGCCAGAGCCGGCGCGTCGTTGATGCCGTCTCCCACTTTGGCAACTTTCAGGCCGTCCGCGCGTAGTTCATCGACGATCCGTTGCTTGTCCTGCGGTAGAAGGTCCGCGCGCGGCTCGATGCCGAGAGCGTCTGCAATCGCCGTGGCCGTTCGGGTGTTATCACCCGTCAGCATCAGCGTGCGAATTCCCCGCGCCTTTAAGGAAGCGAGGCCGTCTATCGCATCTGTCCTTGGTTCGTCACGCATGGCGAAAAGAGCGGAAACCTTGTTGTCTACAAGCAGCACTGAAACAGTTTTGCCCTCGGCATTGAACGCATCGGCAACCGCAATCTGATTGTCAGTCATGCTGACCCGGTCGCGAGCAGCGGTCGCGGATCCAAGAAAAACCGACACACCGCCGACTCGGCCTTCGACGCCCTTTCCGGGGACCGCGCGTGCTTGGGATGCAGGCGGAATGGGTGCCTTCTCGGAGTCAGCCTTTTGCAGAATTGCGAGAGCAAGCGGATGGTTCGATCCTTGCTCCAACGCGGCTGCAAGGCTCAGCGACCGCTGATCGCTGCTCCCAAACGACCTGATGTCGGTAACCACCGGCCGGCCTTCTGTGAGGGTTCCGGTTTTGTCGAAAGCCACCGCCGTTATCGCTGAAAAACCCTCAAGCACGGCGCCGCCTTTCATCAGCAGGCCGCGCCGGGCCCCGCTCGCCAGACCGGCGGCAACCGCCGCAGGGGTGGAAATGACCAGGGCGCAAGGGCAGCCAATCAGGAGAATGGCGAGCCCCTTGTAGATCCAGTCGCTCCAGTCGGCGCCGGCCAAGACCGGCGGCACGGACGCAATCAACGCTCCCAGGACAAGAACTCCTGGCGTGTAGTAGCGCGAGAAACGCTCAATGAACCGCTCGGTCGGCGCCTTGCTTTCCTGCGCCTCCTCGACCAGCCGGACCACCCGGGCGATCGTATTGTCCTCGGCGGTGGCGGCGACCCTGACGCGCAACACTCCGTCAATGCTGATCGTGCCAGCAAAAACCGTGTCACCCTCCGCCTTGCGCCCGGGCACACTCTCGCCGGTAACCGGCGCCTCGTTTATCTCGGACGAACCCTCAAGGATTTTCCCGTCTGCGGGAATTCGATCGCCTGGCCTCACAACGATGACGTCGCCAACCGAAAGACTATCTGCGGGCACTTCCGAGATCGCATTGCCCTGTTCGAGTTGGGCAGTCTTCGGCACCAAATCGGCGAGGTCAGCGATACTCGCGCGCGCACGCCCGGCGGCAACGCCCTCCAGCATCTCACCGACCAGAAACAACAAGACGACAACGGCAGCTTCCTCGGTGGCCCCAATTAGCACCGCTCCAACCGCCGCGACAGTCATCAGCGTTTCGATTGAAAACGGGCTGCCCAAGGTCGCGGCCACATACGCACGGCGCGCCACCGGGACGAGGCCGACTAGCATGGCCAGCAGGAAAGCCCAGGGCCCCGCTGCCGGTATGAGTCGCCCGATAGAAAAAGCGGCGACAAGGAGAATGCCGCAGGCCATCGTCAGCAAGGCCTTGCGCGTCCGCCACCATGGCCGCTCTGTGTTGTGGCTCGCATGGTTCCGCGAAACGGCTTCTACCGTCGGCGCCTCGGGGTCTACGTCCCTTAAAGCCGGGGATTCGTCAAACGGCGTGATGCCGTAGCCGAGGCGTCTCACTCGTTGCATGACCTGATTGTCGGAAACCGTGCCGTCATGGCTGATCACCAAACTTGCTCCAGGCACGGACACGGCCACCTCCCCGATGCCGGGCAAGCGGCGTAAAGCGGTGTCGATCTTTGACGCACACGAGGCACAATCCATGCCCTCGACTCGGAAACGGGTTATCAGATTTGAACTGTCGGGGGTAATAGTCATTTTCGACCTCTTGCATTTTCGCTCTACAAGATAGTCTCTCTAGTAGCTAGAGATTCAAGAGGTGTAGACGGACTTTTCTCAATCAGTCAGCTTTGTCAAAGTGCTGGCGTTTCAAATTTCATTTTCCGTTTTCGCAGTTATGGATTTCTTGAGAATTTATCTGTAAGTATTGCGAATGCGTAACTGGGTCTTAACCATACTGATTGTGATTTATACGGGGCTTCATTCCGCCGCCGCAGTTGGTGCTGCCCAGACAGCCGGGGAGCCGGTGCTTCCAGACCAAAAAGCAGTTCAAAACGCCTCGATCGTGTCCGAAACACTCACGTCGCATAACCTCAGGTGCTGCAATCGAACGAGCAACCAAGCAAAGTCTCAAAAACCAGCCAAGTGTGGAGTCGATTGCGTGTCAATTGCGGGTTCGTTGGAACCGAGATTTTTGAAGGCGGAATTGGTTTTGGAAGATACTGTATTGCTTGGCCTTTTTTCCAAAGATCCAAAGCCAGAAGACAGGCCTCCAAGAATTTACTGACACGTGGCAGCTTTATCGCTGCAAAGCTTCCTGCGATCGTTAGTAATTTTTTGGAGAAAAGCGATGATTACTCGTCGTAATTTACTCATTGGCTCCGTCGGAGCAGTTGGAGCCTTTGTCATGCCTGCTTATGCACATGACAAGAAACAGTTCAAGATCGACCCCAAATTCGAACCGCAATCCGTACGATACTTTTCCTATCCTCCTGGGACGATAGTTGTCGATACGAAAAATCATTTCCTCTACCTCGTTCAGAGTTTCGGCAGGGCGCGCCGCTATGGAATTGGTGTCGGCAAAGCGGGATTGTCGCTGAAAGGGGAGGCGGTAATAAAACGCAAGGCGGAGTGGCCAAGCTGGCGTCCCACCGCAAACATGATACGTCGTAACCCCGGCAAATATCGGAAATACGCAAATGGTGTCCCTGGTGGACCGAATAACCCTCTTGGATCAAGAGCGCTTTACCTTTATCGAAACGGCCGGGACACCATGTACCGGATCCATGGAACCACCGAACCTTCCTCTATCGGTCGATCCGTCTCTAACGGCTGCGTTCGGATGATCAATACTCATGTTGAAGATCTCTATGAACGCGTGCCTTTAGGCACAAGAGTGGTCGTTTTGTGAGTACCCAATAGCCGAAAACTCTGGTCAGGCACGTGGCTGCATCCGGCGCGTGCCTTTACAAATGAGGGCTGCATTAGCCCAAGAAGACAGAAACCCAAGTACGAGCTTTGGACGATCATTTGTCGAGCGTTTCATCTGACCGCTTTGATCGACTTTTACGTATGGAGAGAAAAAGCATTATTTGGTTGATCTGAAATGTCTTGGCTATTTCCCCAAACAAACAAGTAGTATCTGAATGACTTACCTCTCAAGAAGATCCTTTCTTTCAGGATCGGCATGCTTTGCTAGCGTCGTTGTTAGCGGATGTGCCTCTGACAAGGCACAAATAAAACCAGTGCCATATTCTGAAGACCCAGCCTACATATCGATGTATGGCGCTATGCCAACCGAGCGGTTTCCGCTACCGGCAATTAACTTGAAAAAAGTACCAGAGCGTTTCTACCGCCAGCAAGTTGATTACAACACTCCTGAAAAAGTGGGCACACTTGTTGTCGACACGCAAAACTTTTATCTCTACCTGGTTCAGGAAAACAAAAAGGCAATGCGATATGGAGTGGGGCTTGGTCGGGCCGGATTCGAATGGTCAGGACGGGCTCGGATTGCGCGCAAGACTGAGTGGCCCAAATGGACACCACCAGAGGAAATGATCGAGCGGGAACCGGAACTCGAGAAATGGAGTTGGCGGAACGGTGGAATGCCTCCCGGGTTGGAAAATCCTCTAGGAGCGAGAGCGCTTTATATTTTTCAGGGAAATCGCGACACGCTCTATCGCTTACATGGAACTTCTGAATATTGGACAATTGGCACCGCGGTTTCCAGCGGCTGCGTCAGATTGATGAACCAAGACATAATCGATCTTTTTGGACGGGTGCCTGTCGGGTCACCGATTGTAGTATTGTCGTGAACCGACAATCGGTAAATTCAGCTGGTTACGGGGACGATGTACGGCGAATTGTCAAATTGTCCCTGATAACTCTGGGATCGATTGTTCGGCCGCACGGCCTTAACAGCTCACAAGGCCGCGGTAACCAAACATCGCGGCAATCCGATTTGATCGCACCATGCGTTAGCTGCGGCATGTCACGTTTGCTTATAAGACCGATCATGCCCAAACAACGGAACATCGTTTTCGCACACACCCTCGCGCTCAAACTCCAGAGTGGTATGAACGATGCCGAAGGAATCTGATAGTTTTTCTTTCAGCTCCAACTTGATTGCCTCCAACTGTTTCCAGTCAACTTCTTCGACGACTACATGAGCGTCTAACGCTGGAGCGTTCTCTTCCATCTGCCATAGGTGTACGTGATGTACCTCGCGAACCCCAGATGTTGCACGCAGTAGATCGACGACATCATGTCCTTCGATGTCCGGGGGACTACCCAGCATCAACGTTCTGACCGGTCCGCCAATCTCCGTCACTGCCAGATAGAGGATGTATCCCGCAATGCCGATGGTAACAGCGGGGTCGACCCATCGCATATCGAATAGGATGATCAAGGTCCCGCCGACGATTACCGCAACGGACGCCAGTGCATCCGATAGGTTGTGCAAGAACAGGGCACGAATGTTCTGACTTCCCTTTTGCATCGACCAGGTCAGTGCTGCTGTCAAAGCATCTACGCCGAGAGCAAACCCTGCGATAATCACGACCGTCCAGCCCTGGACGTCCGGTGGTTCAATCAGGCGCATTCCTCCTTCATAAATTAGGTAAAGGCCGACGATAATAAGGGTCGTATAATTGATGAGCGCAGCTACTGTTTCTATGCGTCCGTAGCCGAATGTCATACGTTCATCCGCAGGGCGCCGCGCAATCTTGCGGGCAGCGAAGGCAATAATCAGCGCGGCCATGTCTGAAAAATTGTGCAAGGCGTCTGCAATCAGTGCAAGGCTTCCGGCAAAGAGGCCGCCCACTATTTGTGCGATCGTCAGAAGGCCATTAGCCCAAATTGCCACGCCGACTCTGCGGTCGCCGCTTTGAGGATCGAGGTGCACGTGACTATGCCCGTGGTGGTCATGCGGCATCTGCGATCCCTCCGTGATCATGGATTGCAGACCTACTGGGCTTTAATCGGCCTGATCGAATGGCACGGACGCGAGTGTTCATCCAGTGACGTATGATGAACCGGTAAAGCCAGCCCCTCACTCGTCCGAATTTTTGCATGTGCTCTGAATAGAATTGATCCGGCGTTTCAAACACACCAAAGTCCTGCTCGATGCCCGTATCTTGAATGTAGGTGTCATGCCCCTCCCAACGAACCGGTGGCGCGTCAAGGCAATCGGTGCCCGCACCGAAACCACACAAGCTCTTGTTTCCGGAAAAGGTCTGCTGGAGAACGCTCAAGAATTTTGCATCTAGAATGAATCCTTCGAGATTAATCCATTTGCCGTCGAACTCGACCTCAACCCAGGAATGAATAATTTCTTGTGGTGCGATCGGAAAGATCAAATCCGGGACGACACCACGTTGTAGCTCCTTGTGAATCGTGAACCCTCGCAGGCGGCACTTGATACCTACACCGCGCAATAGCGCCATTAGGAGCGTTCCCTTGGTGTTGCACTGGCCGTACCCATCTCGAAGTACTTCAGACGCGGGAATGTTGTCCGCCCGATTGTAGCCGAAGGCGATTTCGTTTCGAACAAAGTCGTAGATTGCGCCTATGCGATCGTACTGAGGCAGTCGGAGCCATTTCCGATCTTCAGTCAGACGGACAACGGATGGTGCGCGGTAATCGAGTAACTGCGTGGCGGCAAGAAGGGGGGCAGCATCGGGCATGTGATTGTTCCTCGTATCGACCGAGTATGTATGTAGTTTCTATAGTCGCTAGAGGTTCAAGAGGTGGCCACCCAAAAAATCTAGACTCTGAAGGGCAGCTGTTGCTCCCTGTCTGCGAACGAAATTCCGACAAGGCCCATTACTCTGGTTTCTGTACTATCTCACCCGCAAAGGGAACATGTGGGTTGTTTGATTTTCATAGTCTAATTTGCGATGCCGCCGCCCCGATTTATTTCCGAACCGAAGACGGCCATAAAGTTTAAGACATGATCCATCATCAGAGCTAAGCAAGTAATAGGCGGGGAAGATCGATTCAATAACCGTCAAAGTAATACCTAAGCACCGATCTCATCGTGATCAGTTAGGCACTCGGAGTGGTCTCGGAGTACCTCAAGTACGCGACAGTCAGCTGTGCGGCCACCGCTACACTCCTTGACCATTCGCTTCAGTTCCGTACGAAGCGCCTGTAAACGCGCGATGCGCTGTTCGACCTGCTTAAGCTGCCGACGTGCAATCGTGTCAGCCTTGCCGCAGGGCCGGTCGGGATGATCGCAGAGGTCCAGGAGCTCCCGGATTGCTTCCAATGAAAAACCAAGCTGCCGCGAATGGCGAATAAATGAAAGTTTGTCGAGTTGCTCATTACTATAGCGTCTCTGTCCCCCCTCAGTACGGTCCGGTTCTGGTAGAAGCCCGATCTGTTCATAATAGCGAATAGTCTGCACTTTCGTGCCTGTTTTCTTTGCAAGACCGCCGATCGTGAGCATGAATTAGTTATCCAAATACAAAATTATACGGAGCGAAATGGACTTTCAGCAGCGCCGAACCTAAGCCATTTGCTTCCGCGCGACAATCAAGCACGTCCGCAAATTTGAGCTTGAACCTCTAGTGGCTTTAGGAATTATACGTATTCCGAAAAAGGTAATTCAGTAGTCAGTTACTGCCACATTCGAACTGTTTGATCTCCAAACGTGTACGAACTCTGAGGTTTTTAGGACGCGCCGGATACTGGTGGTCGTGTTTTTTGGCAACCAGTTTTGCTGCTCTACCGGAAACCCACGCCACAATAGACATCCTCGCATTGGATTTGACCAAAATGAAAACAATTCACACCTCTACCGGCGCTGACCGGAACGCGTCTGTAAACCTGACAAATGATTTACGGCCACTTGTGAGGGAGAGTAGTTGGTACAACGACATGCCCGGCGAAGCAGTTTTCACCACACTAGACGAGGGGATCTGACTTTATGGCCCGCGTATCCGGAGAAATGGCGCTAGTCCTTGCCTGGATTGTTTCTCTTGTCGCTACACTCGCAGTATTGTTCATCGGCGAAGTGTTAGGCCAAACGCCTTGCGTGCTTTGTTGGTTCCAGCGGGCCTTTATGTTTCCTCTGGTTGTTGTCCTAGGGTTTGGTCTTTGGTGGCAAGACCGTCGAGTTGGTCGCTACGGCGTAGTTTTGGCACTTGGAGGCGGAGCCGTCGCACTCTGGCACCTAGGTCTTTACGTAGGCCTGATTCCTGAGCCCATTCAACCATGCTCTGCAACCGGTCCTTCCTGCACTGACTCCAACCAATTGTTCCTCGGCGTTCCCATCCCGTTGATGGCGCTCGTTGCGTTCGCTCTCATCGGCCTGTTGTCCGCCCTGTCACTCAAGGAGACACATAAATGAACCGCCGCGCATTGATCTTATCTGTGCTCGCACTTGGCAGTGCCAGCTTCGTCGGTGCCGCCTGGTATGTGAAACGCCAAGCGCCTTTGGAGAGTGCCCAATCTCTCGTCTCAGAGGGCAACGAGGTCCTTGTTCGGCCCTACTCACCAGTCCTTGGGCCAGAAAACGCACCGGTCACAATTGTCGAGTTCTTCGACCCCGCCTGTGAGGCCTGTCGCGCGTTTCATCCAATTGTGAAAGACCTCTTGGCGCAGCATGAACCCGCGGTTCGTGTCGTGATACGTTACACGCCATTTCACGGTGCGGCATCAGAAGAAGCGATCCGAATCCTCGAAGCCGCACGAATGCAAGGTGTCTTCGAGCCTGTGCTGGAGGCTGTTTTGCGCGAACAGCCCAGGTGGGCTTCGCACGGCTCCCCACAGCCAGGTTTGATACTCGGAATTGCCGCGGCCGCAGGTCTTGATGCGGAGGCCGCGCGTACACAAATGCTTGCACCCGACGTCGTTGGGATCCTCAACCAAGACCGTGCGGACGTCGAAGCTGTCGGGGTGCGGCAGACACCAACATTCTTCGTAAACGGAAAGCCGTTGGATCCATTCGGCGATGTTGAGCTGCGGCGCCTGGTTTCGGCGGAAGTTGCTGCGGTTCAAAACTGAACTGCGATCTACAAAGGAAGAACGGCAATGAGAATAGTACTGTCCCAAACGCTGGCGGCACTCGTAATCATCATAGGGTTCTCTGCCGCCTCCGTGGCAGGCTCAGACAAAGTGCTAATTGAGGATGCATGGTCTCGCGCATCCATCGGTACCAGTCGTCCCGGTGTGGCCTACATGAAAATCCGTAATACCGGCGACCTTGCAGTAACGCTGAGAAGCATTGGTACGGATATTGCGCTGAAACCTGAAATTCACCGGACATCAACGACTAACCAAGGTGTGAGTTCCATGACGCCTGTCGGCGAAATCGAAATTGCTCCGGGAAAAGCAGTGATTCTGGAACCAGGAGGACTTCATGCGATGCTGATGGGGCTGCAACGGAAAATGACCGAGGGTGAAAGTTTCCTTATGACCCTGGCTTTTTCCGATGGTGGTGAAGTAACAGTCGAGATTCCAATCCTTAGCATCGCCGCACGTGGACCCGAGAGCTGATGCGGCAACGGCGTTTGCTTGAGTATGGCGTGTTTGGCGTCGCGGCAATCAGCTTTATTCTTTTCGTCGGCTGGTGGCGTGTCGATGGTCCGGGTGCACCGGAACCTTCCGATCGGCGTCCCCTTGATTTTCCTGCGATGGAGTTTCGGCTCACTGACCACGCAGGAAACGCGGTGGGCCCTGAAGTCCTAACTGGCCGCGCGACGATGGTGTTTTTCGGTTTCACTTTCTGTCCCGACGTTTGCCCCACCACGCTCTCGGAGATATCGAGTTGGCTTGAGATGATGGGCGAGGACTCGGACCAACTTAATGTGATTTTCATTACAGTTGACCCCGAACGCGATACCGTCGACGCAATGGCTGAGTATGTGGGTTACTTTGATGCTAACATCCGGGGTTGGACCGGAACGAATGAGCAAATCGCGGTAGCGGCAGATATGTTCCGGGTCACCTATGAAAAGGTACCGACAGACGGTGAAGACTACACCATGAACCATACCGCGAGCGTCTTCTTGTTCAAAGCAGACGGTCAGTTTTCTGGGGCTATCGACTACCACGAGCCCCGAGAAACCGCAGTGCCCAAAATTCGCCGCGCAATGACTGAAAAAGAGGAAGTGCCTCAATGAGCAAGAGGTATCTGATGAATGTCGGTGTGGCTTCAACGGTCGACTCGCCAAACTGATCCATACTCAAGGAGCGTCTTAACGGATGCTCCCCGGGCTGCAAGCGAACAGTACCGGCATCCCCAAACCGCATCACCGCTTCTTGGCTATAAGTGCATTCGATCCATAACGAAAAGGCTCTGCTCCATGAAAAAATGTCTCACTGCTCTCATGTTCACTCTTGCATTGTCGTCATCTACGCAGGCATTCGCTGACCAAAGTCTAGTCGAGGTCCGCAAGACCAACGGTTGCGGCTGTTGCCTGGCTTGGATGGAGCATCTTGAGGAAAATGGTTTCAATACGACCGGCGAAGACATGTTTGCCGGACCGTTGACGCGGTTCAAGATCGACAATGGCGTGCCCCAGCGAATGGCCTCTTGCCATACGGCACTTGTTGACGGCTATGTAATCGAGGGTCATGTCCCGGCGACCGATATTCGGCGTCTCCTATCAGAACGTCCAGACGCGATTGGTCTCGCCGTGCCCGAGATGCCGCTCGGCTCACCGGGCATGGATCAGAGCGACATGCGAGAAGCCTATGATGTCTTCCTGATTCGGCGGGACGGTTCGACGGAAGTGTTCGCGAGTTATGCGAGTAATTGAGCGCACCTAAAGGATGGCAATGATGAGACCAATTCTGACGATCGGGTTGGCAGGCGTTGCAACTGCGTTCTTTGTCGATCAGGTATCGAAGTCAATCATCGTCGCAAACAAAGCCAGTTTGACTCCCAGTGTCTCCGTCTTTCCTGGTCTCAATCTTACTTACTTGCAGAACAGCGGCGTGTCATTTGGACTGCTGGGTGAAGTGCATTGGTTTGTTCTTGTCGTGCTGGCGTTTGCCGTCTGCGTCTGGCTGTCGGTGCTTTTGATACGTGCCGCGAGCAGGTTCGAGGCCTTGGCCTATGGAATGATCATTGGTGGTGCTCTCGGAAATGTCACGGATCGGCTGCGATATCGCGCAGTGACTGACTTCCTTGACTTCTACTTTGGCGCAGCACATTGGCCGTCCTTCAATATGGCCGATGTTTTCGTGGTTGGCGGCGTAGGATCATTACTTCTTTCTCCGTGGTTGGCCGCTCGATATGCTGATTCCAGCTGAGACAGAGTAGCGTTCTTTCAATAGAATTTACGCGACCCGCATACATAAAATCAGCAGGCATGAGGTCCCGAATAATATCCGCGTGGCGCAATGCTGGGCGCACGGACGACGGAAACTGAAGGAAGTGTTCGACCGCGATGCCTCCGAGATCACCGCCGAGGGCTTGCGCCGAATCGCCGAGTTCTACAGGGTCGAAGCTGATATCCGAGGCACGGCGCCCGGGTAGCGGCTCTCGGCCAGACAGACCCGCACCGCGCCTCCTGTCGCCGCCTTCGGACCATGGTTGTAAGAGCAACGCCTCCGGGTCTCCGCCAAGTCTCGTCTCGGCGAGAAGTTCACCTATATTCATCGTCACTGGGACGGTTTACAGACCTTCCTTCACGATGGCCGTGCCGAGATCGATTGCAACAGTGTCGGGAATTTGATCCGGCCAATTGCATTGAACAGGAAGAATGCCTTTTCCGCCGGCTATGACGAAGGTGGCCGCATCGCATCTCACATCGAGACCACGAAAATTAACGGCGTGGAGCCCTTCGCCTATCTCAAGACGACCCTCGAGGCCATCGCCGACGGCCATCCGAAAAGCCGGATCGACGAACTCCTGCCATGCAACTTCACGCTGTCAAAATGAAGCCTCGTGGGGCGCAAACTTGCTTACAGAATAGCGGAACATGACGCAAAAGGAAATTACGGCGATCAACATGGATCCGATGGAGCTTCTACGGCGCATTAAGAACTCAAAGGATATGCACTACGGTTACCGATGACCGAGCCACGGCCGGGCAAGCCCCTTGTTGATAAGAATTTGGCTAACGTTTTTGCCATTGATGAGAACTCGAGCAAAAGTCCGGCCGTACTTGTCCTTGCCGTTCCGGAGTATCTGAATTCGCTGGCCGTCCGCCAGCTCGACGAGCCGGCATTTGGCCTTCTTTGCCATCTGGATCTCATTAGAACACTTTCCCTTGATCTCCGCAGTGTCCAGGCCAAGGACGCGCTCGCGCTCCGAGCCGCGTATCATGCTAATCAGGAAACTGTCGCCGTCCCAAACGCGCAATTGCTGTGGCTGACACGTCGCATCACAGAGATATGCGGCAATAACGATGTGGCTGGTCATTCTCTGTTGAAGTCACCGATCCCAGACAGATCGATGCCAATATCCACCTTATTCGGATCCTGCGCCCATAGCTGTTGCCGCAGTTCGTTCTTTGGGTCCGACCCAGCAATTTCGCTTTCCGTTTCCATCGCACCTTCTTCGGAGACGGACCGGTCCGGAACTCCCAGTTCAACGCTCTCTCCAGTATCTTCCGCCATGAACACATACTCCCCATCGAAATACCCAGTCTGGTACGCCTCGATGGCATCTGTGAAGGCTTCCGGAACCGGCGCGCCGTACCACTTCGTCACGATCTTGTAGACACGGGCAAAAAGTGCGGTCCCGATCTTGATGTTGTTGCAGGCGTCGAACACATCCGCGGTGACCTGCGACTTGTCGGTGATACCAATGCCAACCGGGTATTGCGTGATCCCGACGCGGACAACGGCTTTGCCGAGGTGATCCTGAACCAGCTTCATGGGGTCGGTTCCGGATGGGGGCGAAATGACACCCTAAGAGTTACCAATCGGACGAGCCAGAATTCTTGGGTATACAGGTGCGGTAGAGTCTACCGGTTGCGCGATATGCCCTCTTAAGCAGACCTGACGGAAGACAGGAACTTGCTGACTTCGGCTTTGAGGTGATTGGACTGCTCGGCAAGTTGCTCCGCAGAAGAGTGAATTTGGTTCGAGGATGCACCCGTCATCTCGGCGGCTTTATTAACCCCTGCAATGTTTTCGGAAAGACCCTGTGTGCCTCGAGCGGCCTCATCGACGTTGCGGGCGATTTCCTGTGTTGCTGCGTCCTGCTCTTCGACCGCAGTCGCGATTGCCGTCGATATGACGTTCATTTCCTCGATGATTTTGCTGATAGAGCCAATTGCGGTCGCGGCATCAGAGGTTGCTCCCTGAATTGCCCCGACCTGACTTGCAATCTCGGCTGTCGCTTTCGCCGTCTGTTCCGCCAGTTGTTTGACCTCTGATGCGACCACTGCGAACCCTTTCCCGGCCTCGCCGGCGCGGGCAGCTTCGATGGTCGCATTCAAGGCAAGAAGGTTCGTTTTTTCTGCTATATCGTTGATCAGACCGACCACATCGCCAATCACCTGCGCCGCGGACGTCAGTGATTGAACCTTCTCGTTGGTTTCACGCGCACTATCGACGGCTTTTGACGATAATTGTGTTGAACTGGAAACCTGCCGCGAGATCTCTGTTACAGAAGATGCCATCTCTTCTGTCGCACTGGCGACGGTTTGGACATTGGCAGCAGTTTCCTCGGATGAAGCCGATACCGCCGCAACCTTCCTAGAAGTATCTTCCGCGCCGGCTCGCAGGCTTCTAGAGGCCTCGGTTAGATGCTGCGCGGCTGTGGAAACCCCATCGACTACGCCGCCTACAGAGGTTTCGAATTCCGAAGCCAGACGCTCAAGGGGAAAAAACGGAGGGGGATCGCCCACCGGTACGGCCAGGTGTGGATCCGCGAGCCCGGTGGGCACGCGGATTTGCGCCTGGTCCTGCACGAGGGAGCGACGCCGGCGTGCCGGTGGCGCGAGTGAGGAAGGATGGGGAGACCGTTTTTTGCCCTTGGTGGGGGAGGGGGAGCGGCGTTTCCCCTCTCCTGACAGGAGCATGATGCCCGCCTGCAGGGCGGCCTATTTGGGGATGGCAAACGGAGTGCGCAGGGCGACGCCCGGAGGCGGGAGGATCGTCACCAGATGGCCGAGACGGGTGCCTGCGCCTGGCTCGGGGAGCGCAGCGACTAGAGCCGTGCCCAAAGGGTGCCGCACAAATTCTGTTTACCTCTTGAGAGCATTAACGAATGCCGAAATTTCGCAACAGACTTTTGCAGCACTCCCCTGTCACATCAGCGCCCACCCAATAGTGTGACTCCGACAATAGATTTGCCGCTTACCAGGCTCGGCTAACTTCCAAGTTCGCCATGGTATAACCGGGCATCGGTTCTGTCCGGGCCAAGCGCGTGAAGTCCCGATCGACGGTCGCATTCGTGTCGCCAATCTGGTTGGCGTCCAGTGAGCTTCTGCCGATTTCGTGGACACCAAGTTAAGGTGTTTGCCATGAAACTGGAGCGATGGAACGCAACGAAGGAAGTTCAGCCACGAATACAAGCTTGAGGCGGTGTCCACGAAATCGGCAGAAGCTCAAGAGCGGAGAGGGAAGACGAATGAGCAATCAGGAACGAGAAGCTGACTTTTTCGAATGGGTGGCGTTGGCATTCGTTTGGGGTTGGGTCGGAACGGTCATCGTTCTTGTCGTTGCCGCTATTCTGAGTATCTGGATGCATGGCGTGCTGGGGCTTGAGCACGGCTACTCGGAACCGCGTCAAGCAAAACTGGAAGCCCAAACTCGCGTCGCCCTATGGTCGGAGATGCATTCCTGCATCCAAGACAGGGCTGTGATCAAGCGCTTCGACTACTCGCAGGACCGCGTTGATCTCTATTGCGAAACCAGAAAGGTGGAAGCAAATGAGATGCTCACTAAACTGATCAGCGAAGGGGTGACGCTCAAGAAACACCATGCGGAAGGGTTCGCGATTCACAGTGGTTGGCAGGTTCTAGCTGGGCTAACTTGGCTTGCTTGGATTCTGGTGTCGCCGATCCTTATGCTTTTCGGTGCCTTGTTTGCAGCGATATTAGCCGTCAACGGCTGGAACCAAACCGAGGACAACAGCAAAACCTTCGTTATCGTTCTTTGTGTCGCCTTCCCGCCGCTTGCGACCTTGGCGCTTTACATCGCTCTGGAGACCTTGGCTCCGGGCACTTGGAACAATGAGATCAAACGAGTATTCATCAGCGCGGCGGCAATATTCTCGGTTCTGGCGTATGTCGCCTCTCGGAAAAACGCCAAGAAAATTGAGGAGCAGGTTGAAGAATACAATGCGAAGGTCGAAGCCATGGAGGCGGACCGGGCTAAACAAACTCGCTCCAACAAAGGGGGACGGGTCACTCACTCCCAACCTTAGCGCGTGCTTTGGAACAAATCTTGTTCTGCCCCCTCAATCGCATGTCAGGCTGCTCCGCGCTTCCTGCGCCGGAACGTTTCATTATCCTCACAACAGTTTCTGAGTTCCGTGTCTTGCTGGAGCCTTAGATCCCAATGGCGGAACTCGGCAACGATGGCTTCGCCGGCGCTGATGTGCTCTTCCCTGCCTGGATGATTGTCAGCTCTAACGGCCCGGATCGTAATGAGCCCGAGGTGTTGAAGGTAGTCGAGCTTGCCCCTGAAGCTGTTGGGATGCATGTCCAGGCAGGCCGCCAGTTTGCCCCGTGTGACAGGGCCGAACTGAGCGTTCAGCCGCGCGAGGAAGATAAAGAAGCCGATTGCCTGCAATGCACATGTCGGCGTCTCGCTTGGCCGCCGGCGTTCTCTAATCTGGCAAGAAGTGTGATGGATAAGCAGGCCGATATTGGAGCCTTCGACGTGGGCACCTTCCGGATCCCCGATCACGCGCTGCACTTCCTTCAAGAAGGCCACCATGGGCTCAGGAACCGACAGCTCATGCCATTTCTTGAAGTTTTCGCGATGTTCGACGACCTCGATCAGCTTGAGGCGCTTCAAATATTCAAGGAGATGTCGAACGCCGGTCGGCGTTACCCCGAAATATTCGGCAAGCCTGGGCGCTGACACACTTTCACCGCTTGCCTGGAACCAGGCTATGGCATTCAAAATACCGTAGCTTTTCAGGGCTTTGGATGATGTATCGCCTTTATTTGCGCAGTTTAACAATTTGGAATAGGCGACCAGAAACAGAAGGGGGCCGGCTGGCAGTTTATTTTCTTGGTTCATTACGGCGTGAAACCTAAATCAATCGCGGAAATCGGCGCGGCGGCACCGCCCCGGCTCCTTACTCATTGGGTAAATGACTTTCGATATGTGTGGCCGTCGAGTTTGAACGTGGACGACCAGATTCCGAGGGATTTTGAGCGGGCGATTTTTTCGAAAGACCCATATTCCGGGACAATCAGAGTACCTTCGGCCCTGGCGGCGATCGCCATACCTTCAGTCAACGCTTTTTTTGCGACATCGGACCCGTCCGGCAGGAAGCAGCGGCCAAGAACGGTTGCGTATCCGCCCGATCCTTCCTTGATGCAACGAATAGTGTAGCCGAGCGTGTTTTCCGTCAGCCAACCCGCGGCGACGGCTCCGCAAGGCCACGAAATTCCTTGATAGTGAGCGCGTTGGGTGAGGGCACACGCAGACACGCCAAAAAGTTTCACGGTGAGACCACTCTCCACGATCTGGAAACTGGATCCGTCGATAACGCTGACTTTTCCTTCGATGGAATCCGCCTGTGCACCGGCGGGCAGCAGCACGTTTAGGAGGAATATACCGAAGGCAATACACTTTTTGCGTGACATGAGTGCCATATGACAGCTCATTCTCTCGCAAACAAGTCTTCAGTAGATCAATTTGTGTGATGGTAGTGATTTGACTAGATGGTCAAGCAATTGAGTGCTTTAGAACGGATCTAGGCGCTATCCTACACGTAAGGTTGCGCAAGAACCCGTCGGCAAATATCGATAATACTATGACGCATCGGTAAGCGACCGATTTTCTTTGCGCCGCTTGCTGTACCGCTCAAGGTCACCGCTAACCAAACCGTTGCCGCTGATATATTTTTCTGCGGCTCTACGGGCGACTTTTACGTTCACGTCAGTTTGCAGGTCAGCCAAACAGAACTTGTCAAAAATGCGAATAAATTCGTGAAGCGCTTGCTGGTACATGGGCTGCACCGCGCAATGGCCTTTCATGTAACAATCGCAGCCTGCGGGATTGTCGCACTGCGCGAACTGCCAGCCACTTCGCTGCTCGCAAATCGAGATGACTTCCGAGACAAGAATGTCGCTGATCGGGCGAGAGAGGATGATGCCTCCGTACTTTCCGCTGCGGGTATCCAAGAGTCCGACCTTCGCCAAGCTCGACGTTGTTTCATTCACCGTCGATCGTTTGGTGTCGAGAACCTGACAGAGTTCGGGCGTCAAAACCCGGCGTTCTTTGTCCTCCTGAGCGTCGAGGTAGAGGAAGAGCCTGACGGCCAGGTCAGAATGGCTTGAAAGTCGCATCTACTTTAATTCCATGCGGCCGGCCCTTCCGGCCGATTGCCGTCCTTGGCCTTGTTCCAGTGGAAGAGCGATTTGGATAGGGCAAGCTGCCCGTTCTTCGCCTTCGTGATGATGCCGTTCAGATATGCGCCTGGAGACTGGATCAGTCCGGCTTCGTGTTTTTCGAAAATGAGGGCGACGGCGACCGCGGCCTGTTCTCGGCCGAGCGCAAGGGTTGCTGCGTTCCAAGTGGAATCCGCGATCAACAGGTGTCCTCTCATCACAGTTTCGACCGTGTTTATTATGTCCGCCCAGGTCGGAGTTTTGTCAGAAACCACCCATTCCTTAAATTGTGGGCAAAGCAAAAGCAAAGTTTTTGGATCCACGGGTCTTGCTGCAAGCTTTTCCGGTTGTTTTGGACCCGGGCGTCGCAAAGGCTCTTTCTCAGAGCCATTTTCATCGGCGGAGCCGATGTCAGAAGGGAACTGTTGTTCGGCGGGAGCCGAACGCCGTTTCGTGTACAACGAAGAATCTGTTTTCTGGACTGTACTCTGTATGAAGGTGCCGCTAGTGGGACCCATGGGTGCCATTTTTGATACCCTGGGGAACTTTTCTTCAGCGTTATCAACATCGCTGTCCCCATGGGAAAACTTCTCGCTCGCGGCGGCATAAGCGGTTTTGACGCGCTCCAACAGAGTTTCCAAGGCGTCGCACAGCTCGGCCAGCTCGTGGAGCGGAGTATTCGGCCGGCGCCGTTGAACGATCGCCTGAAGATTACGAGCGCATGTCTCCCAGGGACCAGCGATCTGATGGTCGGACGCGGTTTCGATGATGCTGGCAATCAGCCTGCGGGAAATCGTGAACTTGCGACTGTGCTCGCGGTGCTGAACGGCCCGTTGTTTGTCCCGCTCGAATAGATCCTCCAGTTCGGGCGTTTTCAGACCGAGAGGGGAGAGGTCGATACCGAAGGACGACGCCAGCACGATCTTGCCGTTCTGATCGCGCTTTCCGAAGCGCTGCCCTTTGGGACTGTCTTTGAAGCTGATCAGGCCCGCTTCGGCAAGCTTACGAAAATTGCGGCGGAGAGCGGACAGCTCGAAAGAACACTCGCAGACAAGGCGGGAATTATCGGGCCAGACGATTGGCCGGCTTGCCCCTGTCCAGTCCTGTTCCTGGCTGAAACTGAGGAGTTTGTTCATGAGTTCGATCGCCTGGGAATTGAGCCGCAGGAGATGGGTAACGCGGTTGAATGCGGTGACGGCGCGTCTTTTATCGACGGCAGTCTGAGTGCCCCATTCGTCGGCAAGCGACATGGCATCGTTTATGGCAGGCGTGATCTTTCGCAGCCCGGACGGCCTTGGCTTCGGCATAGGGAATATCCTTTTTTAGGCACGACTTTCCCGTGCGCCGAGGTGGCGTTTTGCGTTGACTGATTGTCCGGAGATCCCTATCCTCAGATCACATTTCAGAACTGATCTTCGAGTTGGCGCTCGAGGATTTTGAGGACAGAGCTTCCGTCGCTTCGGCTACGGGAGCTTTTTTCTTTTTAGGTTTGGCTCAATCTTCCTTTTGATACCATTTTTTTCAGTGTTGATTGATTCAGCAAATTTCGCTCAAGCTAGTCTTGGAATCGCCTCCAATCAAGTTTGAAGAAGGTCTATCTAGCGTTTCTGCCGCTGCACAATTTTGAACGTGCCGCTCCACATTTTTGGACCTCCCGCTGCACACTTTTGAAACTCTCGCTGCACATTTTTAATTGTACTATCAGGGACTAGCGCGGATTTATCATCCTTGTAACCTCCATTTCGAGACACATGCAGAAGGATGGGCATCAATTCCTCATTGTAGGGTCTTTAAAAGGCTTGCAGCAGAGTCAAAAGCGATTACAACGCGACACGGAATTGTTGCAGCCAGGGCACGAACACGCG